>NZ_JAYGIN010000039.1:0-31300 GCF_034931005.1 Arcicella sp. LKC2W | reverse complement strand
TGCCGTTTGAATTCTTCGCTGAAATAGCGAATAAATTTTTGCCCAGTGTTCTTGGTTTTGTCCATCTTTTGATACGTTTTAAGTTCAAAATTTGGTCAACTTATTTCAGGACGGGACAGAGTTAGGGGTTTATGAGTTTATGAGTAAAGAGTTTAGAGTTTATGAGTTATGTGTTTGTGGAGTTACCCATCAAGCATAAACTTATCACGCATATACCCATAATTAATAGACTGATGACTCATAAACTCATAAACCCGAAACTCATCTCCTCTTTCCCTGATTTTCCTCAGTGTTATTGAAAACTTAACACGAAAAATTTTTTTGAGTAAATGCTTCTTCCTACATTCGTTGACAGAAACATAATAGTTTTTTAACATTAAATTAATATTAAACATGAAATCAGATAACAAAAGCCTTAGTAACGAAATCTCATCTGTGATTTTAGGGAAATTGCATGGATTAAATGCTAAAAGTGCTAAGAAATTGGTGAAAGCAGTTGATGAAGCATCTAAAGATATTGTAAAGAAATTTGCAAAATTACAAAAAGAAGAGGCAAATGAGCAGGAAAAAGATGCTAAAAAAGCGTTGAAAAAAGCATCTGAAAAGGCTGAAAAAGTAGCAAAAGCAAAAGCAAAAGCAGCTGAGAAAGCAGCATTAGATGCAAAGATTGCTATTGTAACAAGCGATGCTGATGAAGTAGCACCAAAAGCTACAGTAGCCAAAGTAGCACCTGCCAAAAAAGCGGCTGAATCAGTAGCAAAAGCTCCAGCGACTGAAACTGCGAAAGCATAAAACTTACCGATTATCAATCAAATAGAGAGTTTGTCAAAAATAAATATCATTTTTGACAAACTCTCTTTGTTTTGTAGCGAAATGCAACTCGCTCACGGTTTGATGTTGCATAAACCAAAACCTTTTAAATTATGTCTAATATTTTAGAAGTTCAGCACGTTGTAAAAAAATACGCTGGGCATACTGCACTCAATGATGTTAGTATTGAAGTTCCCAAAGGTTCAATTTTTGGGCTATTAGGTCCTAACGGGGCTGGCAAAACCTCTCTCATTCGTATCATCAATCAAATTACAGCTCCCGACGAAGGACAAATTATTCTGAATGGTGAAAAACTACAACCAAAACATATTGAAGACATCGGCTATTTGCCCGAAGAACGTGGACTTTATAAAAAAATGAAAGTTGGCGAACAACTTTTATATCTTGCCCAACTCAAAGGCATGAATAAAGCAGAGGCTCTCGAAAAACTGAAAAGATGGTTTATCAAATTTGACATCAAAGATTGGTGGGATAAAAATGTAGAAGACCTTTCAAAAGGGATGCAACAAAAAACGCAATTTATCGCTACCATCGTGCATGAACCTAAATTGATTATTTTGGATGAACCTTTTTCTGGTTTTGACCCCATCAATGCCAATTTATTGAAAGACGAAATTTTGGAACTCAAACAGCGTGGTACAACCATTATTTTTTCAACGCACCGCATGGAATCAGTGGAGGAACTTTGCGACCATATTGCTCTTATCAATAAATCTCAAGTGGTGCTTCACGGTGCAAAAAAAGAAGTAAAAAACCGTTTCAAAGATAATTCTTACATGATTGAGTTTACGGGCAATTTGACCAATGAAAATGGAATTGTTGAACTGATAAATTCGTATGCTTTGGAAGATGGGATTACAAAAGCTCATATTCGCAACGTTAACGAATTGCCTGTAAATCAATTGATTGGTGGTTTGATTCAGCAAGTAGAATTAAAAGCCTTTAATGAAAATATTCCTTCTTTCAACGAAATATTCATTAAAGTTGTTGGCGGTGAAGCCAATGAGTTGTTATAAAAATGTATATCGAATCTCCAGATTTGATATTTAAAACCTCGACTTTACGGAACTGGAGTTCCGTTATACATTTCAACCATGAACAAAATATTACTAATTATACAAAGAGAATATCTCACACGAGTACGTAAGAAATCTTTCTGGATTGCATCAATCGTTGTTCCGTTTTTAATAGCGGGCGTTTATGCGATTCCCTTATATTTTATTTTGAATTCTAATGATACCAAAACCGTTGAAATTGTTGACGAAAGCGGTTTGTTCAAAAATAGAATAAAATCTGATAAAGACATTGTCTATCAATTTATCAATAAACCTTTTATTCAGGCTAAAAAGGAACTTTTGAAAAGCGACGCTGATATTCTGGTGGACATTCCGCAAAACATTATTACAGACCCCAATGGCGTAAAAATAGTTGGTAAAAAGAGTATCGGAATGGGTACTCAAATGGATATTCAAGGGGCAATTCAGAGTGAATTACGCAATATTAAACTTGAAAAAGCCAATATCGACTTAAAGGTTTTGGAAGATAATAAAGTCAGTATCAATGCTGAAACTTATACTTTGCAGGAAGATGGAAAAGAACAAAGTAGCAATTCTATCGGAGCAATGATTTTGGCAGGAGTTTTTGGAATGATTCTTTACATTTCGGCACTTTTATATGGTTCTCAGGTAATGAATGGTGTTATTGAAGAGAAAAGTAACCGTATTATTGAAGTAATGATTTCGTCGGTACGACCATTTCAGTTGATGATGGGCAAAATTATTGGTGTTGGTTTGGTGGGTATTACGCAGTTTCTTCTTTGGGGTATCCTGACTTTTACGGCTTCTACGGCAACTACAAAATTGATGTCAGGCAAGATTGATGAGAAAGTACAATCTATGCAGAAAACGGGAAAATCTCAGGAAGAAATTACAAAATTCAAGAAAGATTTTAAAGAAAAAAATCCACTTTCGGGTATTTCCCAAACGGTAGAAAATATCTCATTAGCCAAATTGATTTTCTGTTTCTTAATGTTTTATATTGGTGGCTACATGATTTATAGCTCACTGTTTGCTGCTATTGGTTCGGCAGTAGAAAACGCATCTGAAGCTCAACAATTTATGTTTCCCGTCACGATTCCTATTATTTTGTCCTTCGTATTGGGACAAGTAATTATTCAAGACCCCGACAGTCAGTTGGCATTTTGGGCATCCATGTTTCCGCTTACCTCACCGATTGATATGATGGTTCGCTTACCATTTGGAGTTCCAAATTGGCAAATTGCCCTTTCTTTAACCTTACTCATTCTTGGTTTTTTAGGAACAACTTGGGTTGCTGGAAAAGTGTATCGTGTGGGTATTTTGATGTACGGTAAAAAGCCATCTTGGAAAGAAATCTCTAAATGGGTTTTTTATAAAGGATAGACTTATTTTTTTGCGTGGTAAACAATTTCGTTATTTTTAGCGATTTAGACAATCCAACATTAGGGCAAACACGATGTGTTTTATTTGCCTATTATAATTTCAAAAGAGTCGGTGGGAAAAATTTCCTTCCGACTCTTTTCGTTAGAGCATTACCAATGAGTAAATAAAAACCTTCTCTGTCTTTTTAAATCATCTCAACAAATTGAGTTTATCCTTTTATTTCTTTAACTAATATTCATATATGAACCCTAAAAAGTCTATATTATTCCTTCTGCTTTTGGCAAGCCCTTCAATTTTTGCTCAACGCAATTATGCAGAAAAGTTGGCAGAAACTATCATGAAAACCTATCAAGATTCGATGGTAGTGATGAAATATGCCAGCCATTTAGAACAAGACAAACAAATTCCTACGGGTATGACAGTCGAACAAGCACAAAAAGCTCGTCCTGCCAATTGGAATTATGAAATGGGAGTAGTTTTAGAAGGAATGGAACGTCTTTGGCGTACTTCTGGAGATGCTCGTTATCTTCAGTATATGCGTAGAATTGTTGATAAATTTATCATGCCTGATGGTAATATCCGTACTTTCAAAATGGAGGATTATAATTTAGATAATATTCCTACGGGTCGTCAGTTATTGACACTTTATCAAACTTTTCACGACAATAAATATAAACTTGCTGCCGATTTATTATACAAGCAATTGGGCGTTCAGCCACGAAACAAAGTAGGTGGATTTTGGCATAAATTAAAGTATCCATCACAAATGTGGTTGGATGGACTTTATATGGCTGAGCCTTTTTACGCTGAATATTCATTAATGACAGGTAAAAATGAAAACTTTGATGACATCGTGAATCAGTTTGTTTGGATGGAACGTTATGCTCGTGATGAAAAAACAGGTTTGCTATATCATGGTTGGGACGAAAGTCGTCAGCAAAAATGGTCAAATCCACAGAACGGAAAATCTCCAGAATTTTGGAGCCGTGCGATGGGTTGGTATATCATGGGTTTAGTAGATGTATTAGATTATTTACCGAAAGACCATCCACGCCGTGCAGAATTAATTGCTGTTTTAGAGCGTACTTCAGCAGGAGTTTTAAAATATCAAGACCCTGCTTCGGGTGTTTGGTGGCAAGTAACCGACAAGGGTGGTCAGGCAGGAAACTACCTCGAATCTTCTGGTTCGTCGATGTTTGTTTACGCATTGGCAAAAGCGGCACGTATGGGTTATATCAGTGACTCTTACCTTCCTGCTATCAAAAAAGGATATGATGGTTTAATCAAAACTTTCATTGAAACCGATGCACAAGGAAATACACACTTGACAAAAGCCGTTGGTGGTGCAGGTTTGGGTGGAACTCCCTATCGTGATGGAACGTATGATTATTATGTAAAAGAACCGACAAGAACAGATGATTTGAAAGCGGCAGGGCCTTTTATGGAAGCGTGTATCGAAGCAGAATTATTAAGTTCTTTAACGGTTGGAAAAGGAAAAACTGTAATGCTTGATAATTATTTCAATAACGAATATAGAAAAGATAACGGCTTGAAATTCCACTATACTTGGGAAGACCGTTTTGATTCGGGTTTTGCTTGGTTTGGAAGTATTTTTAATGATTTTGGTGCAAAAACTTCTACCTTGACTTCTGCTCCAACGGTTCAAAATCTTAAATTAGCCAACATTTATATCATCGTTGACCCAGATTCTAAGAAAGAAACGGCATCGCCAAATTATATGAGTGCGAAAGACGTACAAGAAATCAGTAATTGGGTAAAAGCAGGTGGAACATTGGTAATGATGGCAAACGACACCTCAAACTGTGAAATTCCAAAATTCAACCAATTAGCCAAAGCATTTGGTATTGAGTTTACGACTAAAAATAGAAATATGGTGCAAGGCGTACAATTTGAACAAGGTCGTTTGGATATTCCTGCTAATAATTTGATTTTTAAAAATACCAAATCTGTTTATGTAAAAGAATTGGCAACACTTGCCTTGAAAGCTCCTGCACAATCAGTTTTAACTGATAAAGGAGATGCTATCATGGCAGTTGCCAATGTTGGAAAAGGACGAGTTTTTGCCATTGGCGACCCTTGGTTATACAATGAATACGTAAATGCCCACAAAATTCCGATGAGTTTTGAAAACTTTAATGCTGCCAAAGATTTAGCAAAATGGTTGCTTGAAGCAAAAAAGTAAAACTATTTTAAAGTAAAATATTTTAATAGGATGTCGATGCTGAATTGGCATCCTATTATTTATTCATATCAATACTAAATCTATCCATGAAAAATACATTTCACAAAGCATTATTTTTCTTTATTTTATTCGTTGTCAAAAACAGTTTTGGACAACAAAAAGATGTTTATCTATTCTCCTATTTTACCAATAACGGACAAGACGGGCTACATTTTGCGTATAGTAAAGACGGACTCACTTGGGAAATGGTGAAAGATGGGAAGTCATATTTGAAACCCGAAATCGGGAAAGATAAACTCATGCGTGACCCATGCCTTATTCAAGCGAATGATGGTACATTTCATATTGTTTGGACATCGGGCTGGTATGATAAAATTATTGGTTATGCCTCTTCAAAAGATTTAATAAGCTGGTCGGAGCAAAAAGCAATTCCTGTAATGGAACACGAACCAACCGCCAAAAACTCGTGGGCTCCCGAAGTTTTTTATGATGATAAGAAAAAAGAATACCTTATTTTTTGGGCGACCACCATCCCTGGAAGACATGGCGATGTGGCAGAATCTGAAAAAGAAAAAGGCTTAAATCACAGAATTTACTATACAAAAACCAAAGATTTTAAGACATTCAGCAAAACAGAAATGTTCTTCAATCCAGAATTTAGTGCCATTGATGCCACCATTCTGAAAGATGGAAAATCGTATTTTATGTTTATCAAAAACGAAAATCCAAACCCTCCACAAAAGAATATTAGAGTAGTGAAATCTAAAAAAGCAAGTTCATTTTCTACCAATGTTTCAGCATCTATTACGGGTAATTATTGGGCAGAAGGACCAACCTCCATTAGAATTGGCGAATATGTTTATGTATATTTCGACAAATACCGTGACCATAAATACGGAGCAATTCGTTCAAAAGACCTAAAAACATGGGAAGAAATTTCAGATAAAGTTAGTTTTCCGAAGGGTTTACGTCACGGAACGGTTTTGAAGGTTTCGGAGGCGGTTTTTGAGGGTTTGGGCAGGTGAACAACAAAAATACGGTAGATTAAAATCTACCGTTACAATATGCCCCGAGCCGACGGCTCTTGTAAAAAGCTAAGTTCAACAAGTTCCGTAGGAACGGACAATTTGGTAACAACGGATTTTAATCCGTTATAATTTCGGTGGATTAAAATCCACCATTACAATACGCTCCGAGCCGACGGCTCTTGTAAAAAACTAAGTTCAACAAGTTCCATAGGAACGGACAATTTGGTAACAACGGATTTTAATCCGTTGGCAATTATAAAATCAGTATACCGACAAGTTCCGTAGGAACGGACAATTTGGTAGCAACGGATTTCAATCCGTTGGCGATTTAATTTGTTGAAATTACAGCAGATTAAAATCCACCGAAATTATAATATTCACAATTCTTCACACTTAATAAAATAAAAAATGGCAAATACCTATCATCAAATCTATCTACAAACAGTTTTTGCAGTAAAATATCGAAATGCTGTAATTCACAAATCTTGGCAAAGCGAATTATTTGCAGTAATTGGAAATTTAATAAATGAAACAGGATGTAAAACAATTATTGTGAATGGCGTAGAAGACCATGTTCATTGTTTTTTAGGATTAAAACCTGTCATTTCAGTTTCAGAATTAATGAAAACGGTAAAGGCGAAATCATCAAAACACATTAATGACCATTCTTTAACACCAGAACGATTTGAATGGCAAGAAGGTTACGGGGTATTTTCTTACGGACATTCACAAATTGATAAGGTTTATAAATACGTTCAAAATCAAGAAGAGCATCATAAAAAACAAACATTTGAACAGGAGTATCTAAATTTTCTTAACAAATTCAATGTGCCTTATGATGAACGATACATTTTTGACAATTTGACATAAAAATGTGATGGTTTAAATACCATTAGTTAGCTAAACAAAACGCTATGAAAAAAATAATCCTAATCTTATTCGCATTGATTGGTAGCTATCAATCCTTTGCCCAAAAAACAACTACTATCAATGTTGATTTTAATAAATCCATTGGCGAAATGTATCCGTTTTGGGCATTTTTTGGAGCTGACGAACCCAATTATGCTTACATGAAAGACGGTAAAAAACTACTCTCAGAGTTATCAACATTGAGTCCTGTTCCTGTTTATTTTCGGGCTCATAATATGCTCACTTCTGGACATGATACGCTCACTTTAAAATGGGGTTCGACCAATGTTTATACAGAAGATGCCAAAGGAAATCCTGTTTATGATTGGACTATTGTTGATAAAATCTTTGATACTTATTTACAAAGAGGCATAAAACCTGTGGCTCAATTTAGTTTTATGCCCGAAGTATTGTCTTCAAAACCAAAGCCTTACGAGCATCATTGGCAACCTGGAATGCCCTATAATGATATTTATAAAGGTTGGACGTATCCTCCAAAAGATTATAAAAAATGGGCAAATTTGGTTTATGAATGGGTAAAACATTCAGTGGCGAGATATGGAAAAGCGGAAGTTGAAACGTGGTATTGGGAACTTTGGAATGAACCCAATATTGGCTATTGGAGTGGCACAGTTCAAGAATATTGCAAACTGTATGACTACACCGCTGATGCCGCCAAACGTGCTTTACCAACCATCAAAATGGGAGGTCCCGAAACCACAGGGCCAAGTTGGAACAAAGCTGCTGATTTCTTAAATATTTTTTTAAAACACTGTGTTTCAGATACCAATTATGTAACGGGCAAAATTGGTTCTCCTTTAGATTTTATTTCTTTTCATGCCAAAGGCTCTCCCAAAATTGTGGATGGACACGTGCAAATGAACATGGGAACGCAATTGCGTGATATTTCAGAAGGTTTTAGAATTGTAACGTCGTATCCAACGCTTAAAAACTTACCCATCATTATTGGCGAGTCTGACCCTGAAGGTTGTGCGGCTTGTGGCATGAAAACAAATCCACAAAATGCTTACCGAAATGGTACGATGTATTCGAGTTATACTGCCGCTTCTTTTGCCCGAAAATATGCCCTTGCCGATTTTCATAAAGCCAATCTTTTAGGGGCAATCAGTTGGTCTTTCGAGTTTGAGAATCAGCCTTATTTCTACGGATTCCGTGATTTGGCAACCAATGGCATTGATAAACCTGTACTAAATGTATTCCGAATGTTTGGGATGATGTCGGGAAAAAGAGTGGAAGTGAAAGGCAATCAAAACTATCATTTCACGATGGTGCGAGATTCGAGTGTACGAGGGAAAAACGCTGATATTGATGCCCTTGCCAGTAAAGATGCTCATTCGGCGGCAGTTATGCTTTGGCATTATCACGATGACGATGTGCAAGGAACAAATGCCAATATTGAGGTGAATTTGAAAGGTTTTACCGCCAAACAAGTTAATTTTCATCATTACAGAATTGATAATGAAAACAGTAATTCTTATGAAGTTTGGAAAAAAATGGGTTCGCCCGAAAACCCAACAAATGAGCAAATTACTATCTTAGAAAAAGCAGGACAATTAACACTATTGACTTCGCCAAGCTACGTGAAAACGCAAAATGGCGAGCTAAAAATGACTATTTCTTTACCGAGACAAGGTGTTTCATTGTTGAAATTTGACTGGTAAACATCAATAATGTAAGTACCAACAATAAATATTTAATAGTATTGATTTCGTTTATTTGGTAGTGGCGTATAGCATACGCCAACATCGCCATAACATTGGCGTATGCTATACGCCACTACCAAATGTCAAATAATATATTGCTAATATTTATCCTAAAATAAAATCTATTTTAATGAAAAACACAATTTTTAAAGCACTTGCTTTATCAGCATTTATATATCTCCCGCTTTCCGTTTCGGCTCAAAAAATTGATAGAAAAGCGGTTGTAGAACGCCATCAAGTTCAGGTCAATAAACTGGATACTTTATCGTCTTTATCCATTGGAAATGGCGGTTTTGCATTCACGGTTGATGCTACTGGTTTACAAACTTTTCCTGATTTTTATGCTAATGGAATTTCACTTGGTACACAGTCGGAATGGGGTTGGCATAAATTTCCAAATGTGGGGAATTATAAAATCGAAGAAACACTAAAAGACCTTGAATCTCACGGTCGAAAAGTGCCTTATGCTGCTCAATGGAATGAACCAAAACGCAAAAAAGAAGCGTCTGATTTTATTCGCCAAAATCCGCACCGTTTGCAATTAGGAAATCTTGGTTTTGAGTTATTCAAGAAGGATAATTCAAAAGGTCAACCTTCTGATATTCAAAATGTTTCACAAACGTTAAATCCATTTACAGGAGAAATAAAAAGTCATTTCATTTTTGATGGTGAAGCAGTTGATGTTCAAACATTTTGTCATCAACAAAAGGATATTATTGCGGTAAAAGTGAAGTCAAATTTGCTAAAAACAGGACAGTTAAAAATCCGTTTACGTCTGCCTTATCCAACCGATAAATTTGTAGATGCAGGCAATAACTGGAAAAACTCAGAGAGCCATATTTCTAAAATTTTAGTTTCTTCTCAAAACCACGCAACGGTCAACCATACTTTAGACCAAGACCAGTATTTCGTTCATTTATCGTGGAATAATAGCGGGAAATTACAAGAAACAGCACCTCATTATTTTGTCCTTGAGCCTTCAAAATCTTCTGATATTTTAACACTTAATTGTCAATTTTCGGAAAAGAATATTGCTCAAAAAACAAACTTTAGTGCCGTACAGAATAATAGTATTTTCAACTGGTATAATTTCTGGAATACAGGTGGAGCCATTGATTTTACAGGCAGTACCGACCCACGAGCAAATGAATTAGAACGCCAAATTATTCTTTCGGAATATCTTACTAAAATACAATGTGCAGGTTCAGCTCCTCCACAAGAAACAGGCTTGACTTACAACTCTTGGTTTGGTAAACCTCACCTCGAAATGCACTGGTGGCATGGCATTCATTTTGCCCTTTGGGGACGAATTGATTTATTAGAAAAAAGTTTGTCTTGGTATAAAAAAGCCTTGCCAACTGCCCGATTAATAGCCAAAAGACAAGGGTTTGCTGGTGCAAGATGGGCTAAAATGACGGATAATGATGGCGGTGAAACATCCTCTTCGGTGGGTTCATATTTAATTTGGCAAGAACCACACATTATTACTTTTTCAGAATTAGTTTATCGTCAAAAGCCGAATCGTCAAACCTTAGAAAAATACAAACAAGTCGTTTTCGAAACGGCTGAATTTATGGCTTCTTTTGCCTATTTTGACAAAGAAAAAGGAAAGTATATTTTAGGAAAAGGGATTATTTCGGCTCAAGAAAGATTTAAGCCTGAGGATACTTTTAACCCAACTTATGAGCTAAATTATTGGTGCCAAACACTAAAAATTGCCCAAAATTGGCGTAAAAGATTAGGCTTAAAACCAAATGAAAATTGGCAAAAAGTGATTGATAATTTATCGCCACTTCCTACAAAAGATGGGCTTTATTTAGCGACTGAAAACGCTCAGGATTCTTATACAAATCCAAAATATTTAACCGACCATCCAGCCGTTTTATGTACTTTGGGAATGTTGCCCGAAACCGCAATGCTTGACAAACCAACCATGAAAAGAACTTTTGAAAAAGTTTGGAATGTTTGGGATTGGCAAGACACTTGGGGTTGGGATTTCCCGATGGTTGCTATGACTGCCACTCGTTTGGATATGCCCGAAAAAGCCATCGACGGATTGATGATGAAAATTAGAACAAACACCTACTTACCAAACGGACATAATTTTCAAGACGGACGTTTACGTCTTTATTTACCAGGAAATGGAGGACTTTTAGCCGCCGTTGCTCTCATGTGTGCGGGTTATGATGATTGCAAAACACAAAATCCTGGATTTCCTAAAGATGGTTCTTGGAAGGTTAAATGGGAAGGGTTGGAGAAGTTTTTTTAGAGGTTTTTATAACCTTACGAAACAATAGACCACAGATTGAACGGATTATACTGATTTTCGCTGATTATTATTTAGATTATCTGTAAAATTAGTTCAATATGTGGTCTAAATTTGTCTGCGACAAATAGTTGATAGTTCCGTAACTTTATGAAAATATAGCAAACAAAACCATGCAACAAGTAGAACATATTGGCATTGCCGTGAAGAGTTTAGCGTTTTCAAACGAGTTATTCACGAAATTATTAGGCGTTACCCCTTACAAACAAGAAGGCGTTGAATCTGAGGGTGTTATGACTTCGTTTTTTCAGACGGGACAGACAAAAATTGAGCTTTTAGAAGCTACAAATCCTGATAGTCCAATTGCCAAATTTATTGAGAAAAAAGGAGAAGGCATTCATCATATTGCTTTTGAAGTAGCAGATATAATTTCGGAAATGGCAAGATTAAAATCAGAAGGATTTACGCTTTTGAACGAAACCCCGAAAAAAGGAGCTGATAATAAATTAGTGTGTTTTTTGCACCCAAAAGGCACTAATTCGGTTTTGGTAGAACTTTGTCAAGGAGTGTAGGTAATAAGTAATAAGTGATAAAAATGGAGTTATTGGAATTTGAGTTCCGATAACCCCATTTTTTATTGCTCATTGCCTAAAGCAGGATTAATATCTTCTAACTTTCAAAGACTGTAAACCGCCTTCAAATTTCAAGTTGATTTTCTTGGTTGATTTGTCAAAATTTGGCGTTTCCCAATGACCATTTTTCTGAATAAATCCATCAAAATCTTTGTCATTCAAACCTCCATCAATATCAATTCTACAACCAACTGACTCTGGTACTTGAAACTCAATATCCGTTAAACCTGACTCAATTTTAACGTCTAAATTATCCGTTTTATCGCCTAATTTTACGTCTGTTTTAGTCAAGCCAGTTTTGATAGATAGATTTTTTACTTTGTATTGGCTCAAGTCAAAATCTGCTTTTCCTGCTCCAAATTCAAAATTCATATCCCAAATTACCTCTGAATTCAATTTCAAATTTACCTTGTTGTGATTATCCTCATCAATATTGATATTATTGGTTTTTCCTTTCAAAGCAAAATCTACCTTTGGACTGTCAGCATCGCCTGTTTTTTTCAAAGAAATATTGCCAAAATTAAGTTCAGCATTAGCTTCAACTAAATCTTTTGATGTTTCTTTAATGTCAAATTCAGCCGCACCACCTGAAAAATTCAAAGTAGCACTTTTAATGCTTGCATTCATCGGTTCTACTAAGTTTTGCTTAGAACCTTTAAAGGCATAATCTTTATCATCATCGTCGTCATTATTATCCTTGTCATCATCGTCATCGTCCATATCAATATGAATTCCGTTGTTGTCAAAAGCGTCACCTACTTTTTCTTGACAACTTCTCACAATTACAGTGGGAATAGCAATGCACAAAAGCACAATGGTAATGACGGTAGCCGAACGATTTGTTTTGCCTAACAAAGCAACCAAACCAAGGTATATCAACAATAAAGGCCATAATCGAGATATTTCGTGCCAATTGATGTGAAACCAACCCCATTCTTTACCCAAGAACAAGATACCGAGCAGTATTAAAAATCCGCCCGCAAAAATATTTTTAGAGTTCATGTTATGATGGTTATTGGTCAATTAGTTATTGGTTATTGGTGTAAACATCTCTAAAATTGAACATGTTTTACCAATCACTAATAACTAATCACCAATAACTAATTTTAGAGGTTACTATTGTTATTATCGTTATGAAAATCAATTTTATCTTTGTCTTTGAAGATGATATACCCACCTACGGCAATTAAGATAAGAGGCCAAAATTTACCAAAATCAAAATCTGGAATCCATTCGTCTAATAGGAAAATTGTACCGAGGATGATTAAGACAATCCCCCAAACTTTGCTTGAATCTTTTTTCATGTTTGTTAGCGTTTCGTTAAAAGTAAATTCGTTAGAGGCATCTGCTCCATTAGCGGTTTGCCATTGTTCTTGTACAGGTAAAGTTGCCCACAAGATAATATATATCCAGAAAAAAATACCGTGTGTAAATATTAGTCCGAGAAATAAAATAATTCTCATTACTGCAATGTCAATTCCGAAACGTACTGCTAATCCTGCTGCCACACCTCCTAATTGTCCTTTTGAAGGTATGCGATATAAGTTCTGATTCATGGTTACTGTTGTTTAAAATTTGAATAATCGATTGATTTAGAGAATTTCATTTTCAAAACGGAATACTAATATCGGAAAGTTTTACTACTTTATAATACATAGTACCTTGTTTTGTGTCCGAAAGGTATCATGAGTTTTATAAACGGCAACTGGGAAATAAATGAACGGTAACGTAGAATTAAGAATGGATAAATTTTCATTTGAGATTAAATAAAAAAAGGGTTAAAAGGAATTACTTCCCTTCAACCCTTTTTTTTGACAATAAATTTTTCTCTTATTGTTTCGGTACTTTTGCTTTTGCCTCTTCTACTTTCTTAATTTGAACATTTGTATTGTCACCAGCCGTAATCTGGTCTTTTTTGTTTTGCTCAACATCGGTCAAAAGTTTTTCTAATTCCACTTTATTTTCTTCAATTTTCTTCAAAAGTTTTTCCTTCTCTCTTTTATTATCTTCAATAGCACGAACCAATTTATCGCCCGTTTTGATAACTTTAGCTTGTTTGTCTTTTATATCTTCCAAATTCTTATCTTCTACTCTTACACCTTCTTGAAGATTAATTACCTCCACAAAATCATTCAAAATCTTTTCTGCCGAAGCGTATTTAGGGTGTGTTGCTCCTATATAAGCTTCATCACCTAAGCCTAAAGATAAAAATATTTTAGTACGTCCTTTTTCTGATGAAATACGGCTTACCAACATAATAGGGTCACCTGAAATCGTTGGCATATTTGCTCCAGTCACTTTATAAGCACCACTTTTCCCTGACTCCACTTTGCCATATTTGGCTAATTCTACTTGCCAAGCTTGCTTTACATATTTATCATCAATGGCAACTGATGTATAAAGCCCTTCTTTATTGGCTTTCTCTACTTCCTGAGTTCCTGAGAATACTTGAGCGTTAACTGATTGTAAACCAGTTAATAGCATAGCGGCTAATAATAGCTTTTTCATAAATTTCTTTTAAATTTTAGATTTAATGACTCAAAATTGATTTATTGCAAGTTAAATAACAATGATATGACTGCCAAAGATTTCAAAAGTAACTTAATCAACATTTAAAATGAGATTTTCCATACTTATTCTCGCTGCAGGTAGTTCGAGCCGTTTGGGACAACCAAAACAACTTGTGGAATTTCAAGGTGAAACACTTATCCGTAGAATTACTCGAACTGCCTTGAGTATTTCTGATGATGTTTTGATAGTGTTAGGAGCTAATGCAGATTTGGTTGAACAAAATTTATGTCCATTTTCAGCACAAATTAATACCATTTTTAATCCAAATTGGCAACAAGGTATGGGTACTTCCATTAGTCTTGGAACTAAGCAATTAGCCCCTAATACCGATGTGATTATAATTTTATTATGTGACCAACCTTTCGTAAATACAGAAAAAATACAAGAAATGTTGCAAATGTTTGCATCATTTCAGCCACCAATTATAGCTTGTCAATACAAAAATCAATTGGGTGTGCCAATGTTATTTGATAAAATGGTTTTTCCTGAATTATTAAATTTGCAAGGGGATAAAGGAGCAAAAGCCTTTTTGCACAAATACACAGATAAAATTGGGATTGTAGATTTTCAAGAAGGCAATTTTGATATAGATACTTTAGAGGATTTGAATAAACTCAGTGCGTTTTAAAACAAAAAAACCGAAAGAAATCTTTTCGGTTTTTTGTTTATTAATTTTTGGTTATTGAAGTGGCGGTTTCACAAAAATTAATAACTGATAAAGTAATTTATAAATTGTGGTTAAGTATTCCGAAAACTATGCAAATACTAATGTTTCAAAATTTCGAAATAATGTAGCAACATATAATAATTTTTGCAAAATATCTTTTTGTTACTTTGCAAATGTCTGCATAACCTCAAGAAAAAGAAATAGCCAATTTGGCTATTTTATAGATAAAATCACCTTATATTTGAAAACCACTCTCACTTTTCTGAAAAAAATACCCAAATCTCCAAACCTTCATCAGTAATCTTATACACTACACAATTATTGAGTAGTAAAACTCAATCTTTTAAATACGTAGTCACATTAACCAATCACTATTTATATATAGTATTTTGTTTATTTTTATGCACAAAATTCCTACTTACACATTAGAGCAACTTTATCGTAAATGTTTAGAGGCTGTCAACCATATTTCTGGGGTAGCATCTGAAAAAACAACAGAAAAGTATTTACAAGAAATGGGATTCTTCAATAAGGAGACAACCTATCTTAATGCAGTTTACGGAATTATGGATATGAGTAATTTATCATTCAGATATATTGCTAATACAGAAATTTCTTTGGGTATTTCGGAGGAGGATTTTATCGAAAAAGGGTTTAGTCAATTTTTACAAACAATGACTCCCGAGATGAAAAATATGTCGGCAATTCCAACGCTTTTTGGCTACATGATTGATTCAATTAAAGAAGTTCCTGAAGAAATTCGACAAAATTTTGTGGCTTATGGTTATGGGATGAAACATTTTAGACCAAGCGGAAAACCGTTTCATACAATGGTTCAAATATTTGGATTGGAATATGACAGTAATGGGTTTCCAACTTTATGTTTTATTGTTGACCAAGATATTGACCACCTCATTAAACCTACTGACCAATATTGGGGACGAATTAGTTTTAATAATGGAGAGTTTGTGACGACGTTTTCATCGAAAGAAATGGAGATGAAAAAACAAGATATTTTTTCAAAAAGAGAACTTGATGTACTTAAACTATTACTTAAGGGATATGAGTCAAAACAAATTGCCGATAAATTATTTATTAGTTCTAATACCGTTGATAATCATCGAAAAAATATGATTAGAAAATTGGATGCACGTGATACTACGGCATTAGTCCAATTGACGAAACAATTAGGCATATTGAGGTAGAAAAAATATCCATCATACGCCAATGATTTAGACGTATGATGGATATAATATTAGCTATAACTCAATCCATATTGTTTCAAAACATCGTCTGGCACGCCTTCCCAATTGTTAGGTCGGTTTCCTTGATAATCCATGTCTTTATGTCCCATTTCAGATGAATAAAACCCTGATGCCGTTAGATTTCGCATTAATGTAAAGAAATTTACTCCTTGCGAAAATTCTTTTTTGGCTTTTTCTGGATAGGCAATATCATCCACAATATTAATTTGTTCTTTGGATGTACAAGCTACAAAATCCTTTCCAAAACGCTTGATTGCTGTTGAATCTAACCAACGTAAACCTCCACGCATTGGCGTTTTGAATTCAGGTTTATCTTTCGTGATAAACTCTATAAAAGCAGGAACTCCTGCCTGAGAAGCACTTCCCGAAAACTTATCAGCAGGAATGATTATGTCTGACAATACGGTAATAGTTTGTATTTCATGGTCTGTATAAAACTTCTCTGCCAAGAGTTTTGCATCTCTTGTGATTTCGTCTTTTGTTCTACCATAATTATACTTTAGTGTCGTGGATGCGGAAGCTACTGTTTTTGCTTTCGGCTTTGGTTTTGGACCATCCAACATTTCACCTGCCAAGGCATCTTGACTTACTACCGCCAATCCAAGCGATGAAAGCCCTATATTTTTAAGAAAATCTCTCTTTTTCATTGTTCTCAATTATTAGCACGCAGATAACGCAGATGCCGTTGGCAACGCAGGTTTTCGCAGATATTAATCTGTAAAATCTGCGTTACGAAGTATCTGCGTTATCTGCGTGCCAATCATTATAAGTTTCCTTTTTTCTTTTGTTCAATGATATAATTTGAAGTACGTGCTGATAACGCCAAAATCGTCCAAGTAGCATTTTTATCTCCTTGAGAAACAAACGGTGCCGCATCGGCTACGAATAAATTTTTCACGTCGTGAGCCTGACAATTACTGTTCAAAACCGACGTTTTAGGGTCGTTACCCATACGGGCAGTTCCTACTTCGTGGATGATTTTTCCAGGTTCTGCCAAACCGTAATTGGTTTTAGCATCAGGTTTTCCGCCTAATGGCACACCACCAATTTCGTGAATAATTTGTTCGAAAGTATCTTGCATGTGCTTCGCCTGTTTGATTTCATAATCCGACCAATTGTAGTTGAATCTCAGAACTGGAATACCATATTTATCTACCACATTCGGGTCTATTTCGCAGTAATTGTTATAATCTGGCACAGGCTCGCCACGTCCAGCCATGTGAATATATGCTCCGTAGAAACGACGGTAATCTTCTTTTAAAGATGCTCCGTAACCTCCTGCTGCTTTTTTGATACCTTCACGAGTTGGATATTTTTCGTTAATTCCTTCAATACCCCAACCAAAACCATAAGCTGGCATTCCCATACCACCACCGTACTCGATGTGATAACCTCTTGGGAAGTCTAATTTTTTGTTGTCCAACCACCAAGGTGTATAAACGTGCATTCCGCCCACACCGTCTTCATTATAGCGTTTACGGTCGAATAAAGCAGGAATAATTCCCGCACGAGAAGCACCCGTTGAGTCATTAATATATCGCCCCACAATGCCACTTGAATTAGCCAAACCATTCGGGAAACGAGCAGATTTTGAATTTAATAACAAACGAGCCGTTTCGCCTGCACTCGCAGCCAAAATAACCACTCTCCCTTTCACTACTTTTTCAGTCATCGTTTGCGTATCCACGTAAGATACACCCGTTGCCAAGCCAGTATTTGAGTCAGTCAACACTTCACGAGCCATTGCGTAAGTTATCAAATGGCAGTTTCCCGTTTTCATGGCAGGAATCATCAAAACCGACGACGAAGAAAAATCGGCATAAGCCTGACACGCTCTACTACATTGGCTACAATAAAAGCACTGTCCACGTTCTTTATTGACAGGTTTGGTTAGAATTGACAGGCGAGAGGGAATCGTTGGAATACCTAATTTTTTATTACTTCTTTGAAGCATCAATTCGTGTAAACGTTGCTTTGGAGGAGGTAAAAAATATCCATCTGGGTTATTGTGCATACCCTCATTGGTTCCGAAAACACCGATGAGTTTATCAACATAATCGTAATATGGCTTTACATCGTCATAACCAATGGGCCAATCATCGCCCAAACCATCAATAGATTTACGCTTAAAGTCGTCAGGTCCAAAACGGAGGGAAATACGCCCCCAGTGGTTTGTTCTACCGCCCAACATTCTTGAACGAAACCAGTGAAATTCTGTGCCTTTGGTAGTAGTATAAGGTTCTCCATCGATGTTCCAACCACCATAAGCGGCATCAAAATCGCCAAAAGCACGAGTTGAATTTGCCCCACGACGAGGAGATTCCCAAGGTGCTTTTAATTGAGTTATATATTTTGGGTCAGCAGGGTCATAGTATTGCCCTGCTTCTAATACGCAAACTTTTGCCCCAGCTTTAGTGAGTTCGTATGCAGCCATACCACCACCAGCCCCAGAGCCAATAATGACTACGTCGTACTCGGTTGACTGTTCTTTTATCTGAAAATCAAGCATTGTGTTTTAGGTTAAATGAAAGGATTTCGTCTATTATGAAATGTAATATAAACTTAAAAAATAATGGAATAATAAAAGCTCAAACTTTATGAATAAAATTGAATATATTTTGATTAGAAAATGGTTAATAGTTAGTTGAAATTAACGCTCAGAGTTTGTGGATGACAGTTTTAATAGAATCAAATTTTGATATTTTCTTACTCAAATATATCCTTTATTACCCTACTTTTTATGAATTATTTTCGGAATTATCTAATATTTGGCGGACTCTTTTAAGGTTACACTTCTCCGAAGTGGGTACGAGAATTTTCACTATATTCTACAAAGGTTGAACCTCTCCGAGGTATAAATCGACACAATTTCGGAGAAATTCAACCTTTGTAGCACAAGAATAGCCTCGAATTACGGGCTTCGGAGAAGCCTAACCTTAATTCCGCCAAATAGTAGATAATTCCGATTATTTTTGAGATTTATCTGTCTTAAACCAATGTGATTGTTGATGATTTTGAATTTTCATTCTTTCCCTGATTTTATAGTATGGTGTTAAAACAAAAAAGTCAGCCTTTTTCAAGACTGACTTTCATTAATTGGCTAAAAATTTCAATTTGCCAACTTACTATGTTTGTAGCCATAAGAGAAATAGATTGCCAACCCAATTGCTAACCAAACCAAGAAAATAGTCCAATTCATAATGCCTAATTCGGTCATTAAATAAAGGTTGGTTAAAATTCCTAAAACTGGTAAAATCGAAAATTTGTGTTGATAAGCCAATACCGCTAATATTGCCCAGACTAACCAAAATACTGTCAAAAGCGGTTTTTCTGATATTTGAGCAATAAAAATATTTTGTGAAATAACATAGATAAGAGATATTATCAGTAATCCACCTACTAAATATTGACCGTTTAAATAAGGAATTTTAAACTTTGCATCCTTCGATAAACCTTTATAGTCTAAATATAAAACACCTCCGCAAACCACAATAAAAGCAAAGAAAGTCCCTACGCTGGTTAAATCCGCTACAAAGCCCATATCCAAAAACATAGATGGAATTGCCACTAAAAACCCCGTAACAATCGTTGAAAAACTTGGTGTTTTGAATTTCGGATGAATGTTAGAAAAACGCTTCCAAAGCAATCCATCACGGCTCATAGACATCCAAATTCTTGGCTGTCCCATTTGATAAACCAACAAGGCACTCGTAATGGCAACCACCGCAGAAACGGAGATAACGCCTGCCACAAAATCAAGATTTACTTTCTGAAAAACATACGCCAAAGGGTCATCTACTTTGAGTTCTGTATAATTAACCATTCCTGTCAAAACTAAGGTAATCATTACGTATAAAACGGCACAAATCACCAAGCAATAAATCATGGCACGTGGCAAATCTCGTTGCGGATTTTTACATTCTTCTGCCATCGTTGAAATAGAGTCAAAACCAATGAAAGCAAAAAATACCAAAGCAACACCTTTTAAAACGCCTTTTGAACCATTGGGAGCAAAAGGTGTCCAGTTTTCGGGTTTAACGTAAAATGCACCCACACAAATTACCAATAAAATAACTACCAATTTTAGGGCTACCAGAAAATTGCTGGCATTTCGAGATTCTTTAATTCCGACATAAACCAATGCGGTAACCAACATCGTAATTAATCCAGCAGGCAAATCAATCAAGAAATGGATACCACCAATTAAAGGAGCGTTTGCGTAAGCCTGTGCCGCAGCAATATCACCACCAACCAAAGTTTCGGTTTGACTTAATAAAAATGCTCGGTGAGCCGTTCCATAGTCAAAAGTTAAAAAATCTGGAAAAATAATCCCAAATCCTCTAAGCATAGAAACAAAATATTCTGACCAAGAAATGGCAACTACCATATTGGAAACGGCATATTCCAAAATCAACGCCCAACCAATCACCCAAGCGAAAATTTCACCAAACGATACATATCCATACGTATAAGCACTACCCGAAACAGGTACCATTGAGGCAAATTGTGCATAACAAAGTGCCGTAAAAACACAGGCAATAGAAACGAATAGAAAAAGTAGGGTAACGGCTGGTCCACCGTCAAAACTGGCTCGTCCGATGGTACTAAAAATACCTGCTCCAATAATTGCAGCAATACCAAATGAAGTTAAGTCTCTGACTCCTAATATTTTATTGAGTCCAGATTCGCCATGCGAACCTTCGCTTTGCTTTAAAACATTAGAAATTGATTTTCGTCTAAAAATAGAATTGTTTGGCATTTAGTTTGAGTTATGAATGATGAGTAACAAATGATGAGGCACAAATGATGAATTAACAGGAAGGCGTAATTTTACGTATAAACTTTACGATTTTCTGTAAATTTCTATTCATAATTTATCATTCATACCTCAACACTCTATTGATAAAGGCTAATTTACTGAAAAACTTCAAATAAAGCGAAACCCTTGTATTTGTTTAATTTTTGAAAAAATCAAATTAACTTTACAAATTATAGACTTAACCAACAAAAAATGTTTTGACTGCCTTGATTTGAATGAGCAATCTGTATGCTCGTTCCTTCATTCGCTCATTGCTCCTTACACATGAATCAAACAGCAGTAGTTATTCTGAACTACAACGGTCAAAAATACTTATCTGATTTCTTACCATCCGTAATTAGTAATTCTTCTGGTGCGGCTATTTATGTAGCAGATAATGCTTCAAAAGATAATTCTATTGCTATTCTTAACAAAGACTTTCCACAAGTGAAAATTATCCAACTGAGTCAAAATCATGGCTTTGCACAAGGATATAATGAAGCTTTGGAGCAAATAAAGAATCAGTATAAATATTATGTTCTCCTGAATTCTGATGTAGAAGTACCGCCTAATTGGATTGAACCAGTGCTTCAACTGATGAAGAATAATCCAAATATTGCTGCTTGTCAACCCAAAATAAAAGCTTATCACGAAAAAACACATTTTGAATACGCAGGAGCAGCAGGTGGATACATTGACCGTTTGGGTTATCCATTTTGTAGAGGAAGAGTCTTTTTATCTTTAGAAGAAGATTTAGAACAGTACAATGACAATGTAGAAGTTTTTTGGGCAACAGGTGCGTGTATGTTTGTAAGAGCAGATGTTTTTCATGAATTAGGCGGTTTTGACGGAGATTTCTTTGCCCACATGGAAGAAATAGACCTTTGTTGGAGAATGAAACACGCTGGTTATCAGATTTATACTTGCGGAGAGTCGGAAGTTTTTCACGTAGGAGGAGGAACATTACACAAGTCAAACCCACACAAAACATTTTTGAATTTCAGAAATGGCTTGGCAATGCTTTACAAAAATCATCCAGATAAAGGGCTTTTCAAAACAATTTTGACCAGATTAATTTTAGATGGAGTAGCAGGCGTAAAATTCTTGTTTTTTGATACTTGGGAAGACTGTTGGGCAGTAGTGAGAGCTCACTTTAATTTTTACGCACATTTGGGGTCATGGCATAAAAAACGTCAGAAAATTCAAAAGCGTAATAATTTAGGGCAAATATTCTCACATAATATCGTTTGGCAACATTTTGTGAAAGGAAAAGAAAGGTTTGACGAAATGTGAAAGTAGAGAATAGATGAAAGTGGTTAGATTTTAGAGAATAGATGATATAAAAGTGAAAATAAATTGTTTTTGAGGAACTCAAATTCCCATAACTCATAACTAAATCTCCCAAACAGTCGGATTATTTTGTTGGCGGAGATAACGGCGAATATTCATCCAAAAGGCAAGGATTAGATAGAGAATAATAGGAGACCCAATCGTTATAAAAGAAAGATAAACAAAATACAGGCGAATACTGGCAGTAGAAATGCCAAATTTTTCGCCTAATCGAGTGCAAACTCCAAATACGTGTTGTTCAACGAAGTATTTAATTTTGAGCATAATATTTACTTGATTGGTGACTTGTTGAAGTAAATTTATTTTAAATTCAATCCAAGTTACAAAAATACGTAGCTTTTTCAAATAATACAATGTGATTTTCAAATAGAGACAATATTATGCTGGGATAAATCAGACGGTATAAATATTTGAAAAACACAAAAAAATACTAAGTAAATACTACTAATTTCAGAAAAAATAGCAAAAATATTGTATTTAAAGTAGGAATGTACGAAATTATGACTACATTTGATGGTTAATAGTTTAAAAAGTAAATATTTAGTACAAGTTTTATTATTCAAGAGTACGTCAGTCCCCTCAGATTCACATCCTCATTGATTATCAAACATTCAATGTATCACATCATTTCTCTTTTTGGCTATTGATTCATATAGAAGGCACCCTGTTGTTTTCTGATGATTTTATCAATTGTTAATTATTAGTAATCATGCAAACAGGCACAGTAAAATTTTTTAATGAAAGTAAAGGTTTCGGATTTATTGTAGATGATGAATCTGGACAAGAGATTTTTGTTCACGTAACAGCTTTGGGGGGAACGCACATTCGTCAAGATGATAAAGTTTCATTTGACATTGTTGATGGCAAGAGGGGCTTGAACGCAGCTAATGTAAAGAAACAATAGTTTCTTATTTGTTTGACAAAAGATTGTTTGTTTATATAGCTGGATGTAAAAATCCAAAAGATTACCTTATTTATTTCGTCAACCGTCGAAAAAAGCCTAAATAGCTGTGTCTGTTCATCAATATTAATTGTTAATTTATTACTTAGAATTTTTATTTTTTAATTTTTTTTATATTTTTTTTATGCAAACTGGTAAAGTTAAATTTTTCAACGAATCAAAAGGTTTTGGATTTATCGTTGATGACAATTCTGGCGAAGAAATCTTCGTTCATGT
This sequence comes from Arcicella sp. LKC2W, assembly GCF_034931005.1. Taxonomy (NCBI): domain Bacteria; kingdom Pseudomonadati; phylum Bacteroidota; class Cytophagia; order Cytophagales; family Flectobacillaceae; genus Arcicella; species Arcicella sp. LKC2W. The sequence goes on along the minus strand of NZ_JAYGIN010000039.1, from coordinate 7,459 downwards.
TACAGGATTATCTGGAATCACTATTCGTGAAAATGACTCTGTTTCTTTCGACGTTCAAGAAGGAAAGCGTGGCTTAAACGCTGTTAATGTGAAGAAGGCTTAATTGTTTCTCATATAGTCATTAAAAAAGCCCGACCATTAATTTGGTTGGGCTTTTTTAATGGTGAGTTGTCAGGTTTTAGAAGTTAGGTGTTAGAATCTTTTGGTTTTTCTAACACCTAATACCTAAACACTAATACCTAATAATTATTCAAACCATCTCATCACTTCGTCCTTTGTAGGAATAGCGATGTCAAGTTTTAATTTCTTTCTCATTCCTCCCAAATCATTAAATACTTTATTGGGATTTGCTTCTTTCAAAGCAGGGATTGTCATGAAACCCATTTTTTGTAAAACTGGAATCCAAGCATTTGGAACGCCAAGAGCTTCATAATCTGCATCTGTTGCCATTTCTACTTTCTTCTCTGGACGCATTTGAGGGAAGAAAAGAACTTCTTGAATGGAAGTTTGGTTAGTCATCAACATCGTCAAACGGTCAATACCAATACCGATACCAGCCGTTGGCGGCATTCCGTATTCTAATGAACGCAAGAAATCTTCATCCATTACCATTGCTTCGTCATCGCCACGTTCTGCTAATTTCAATTGTTCCTCAAAACGCTCACGTTGGTCAATTGGGTCATTTAATTCAGAGTAAGCATTGGCAATTTCTTTTCCATTGACAAACAATTCAAAACGCTCTACTAAACCAGGTTTGCTACGGTGTTTTTTAGTAAGCGGAGACATTTCAACTGGATAATCAATGATAAATGTTGGCTGAATAAGGTTCGCTTCCACTTTCTCTCCGAATACCTCGTCGATAAGTTTACCCGTTCCCATTGTTGTATCAACCTCAATTCCCCACGATTTACAGTGTCCACGAAGGGTTTCTTCATCCATGCCTTCTACATTTACACCTGTATATTTTTCAATGGCACCTGCAATGGTCAAACGAGTGAATGGCCCAGCAAATTCGATTTCATTTTCGCCAACTTTTACGTTAGTTTGCCCATTGGTGGCGATGGCTACTTTTTCAAAAATCTGCTCGGTAATATCCATCATCCAGTTATAATCTTTGTAAGCTACATAGAACTCCAAAGATGTAAATTCTGGGTTGTGGGTTCTGTCCATGCCTTCGTTACGGAACATTTTTCCGAATTCATAAACGCCATCAAAACCACCTACGATTAATCTTTTCAAATATAATTCGTTGGCAATACGCATATACAAAGGCATATCAAGCGTATTGTGGTGCGTTCTGAATGGACGAGCAGAAGCTCCACCATGAATAGGTTGTAAAATGGGAGTTTCCACTTCCAACCAACCTTTTGAGTCGAACATCGCACGCATGGTTGTTACAATACGAGAACGTTTCAAGAAAATTTCTTTCACCTCTGGATTCACAATCAAATCCACATATCGCTGACGATAACGCATTTCTGGGTCAGTGAAACCATCGTGAATATTGCCTTCTTCGTCTCTTTTTACAACAGGAAGAGGTTTCAAAGATTTATTTAAAATCTTGAATTCTGTGACGTGGATTGAGATTTCGCCCACTTGCGTAGTGAAAACATAACCCTTAATTCCAACGATGTCACCAATATCCAAAAGTTTTTTGAAAACGGTATTATAAAGCGTTTTATCTTCGTCAGGGCATAAATCGTCACGACGAAAATACACTTGGATACGTCCCGTAGAATCTTGTAATTCTGCGAAAGATGCACTTCCCATAATACGGAAAGACATCAAACGCCCTGCGATTGAAATACTCTTGTAATCTATCTTATTATTTTCGTAGTTCTTGAGAATGTCGGCAGCCGTAACATTTACGTCAAACATTTCGGCAGGGTATGGGTCGATGCCCAATTTCATCAAATCTTCACGCTTTTGTCGGCGAAGTAATTCTTGTTCTGATAATTGTATCATGATTGTGATTTTAAGCAATTAGCTTTTGGATATACCGTTTGAAATTATTTGAAATACACACTTTTCAATTGCTTCAAATAATGAACATACACGTATAACGAAAGGCTAAATAATATCTACAAAATTATAAATAAATCGTGTAATGTGCTTGTGAAACTTGAAAAACCTTGTACTTTCCTAAGTTTTTATACCTAATAAACGGGAAATTATCCAGTGATGTTAGTCCAATTTGATGGATTGATAACTTTAATGTAACAAAAAACAAAATTCCTATGGCAGCAACATTACATCAATCTTTAGAAGAATTTTATCAAAAACACGGCTACGGTGAACAAGGTGGTATAAATAATGAGTGGATTTGGCTAAAATTTAAGTATTTCTCATTGCCAATTCCTAATGTGAAAGGTCGCCGTGAAAACGTTTGGCGACATGATATGCTACATATTTTATTGAATTATGACACTACATGGCAAGATGAGGCCAGAGTTGCTGCTTGGGTAATTGGTTCAGGTGGTTGGGGACGCTTTTATATTGCTTGGGTATTTTGCTTGTCTGCTTTTAGTGTAGGTATTGTTTTCTTTCCAAAATCTACCTATCAGGCTTTCATTAGAGGACGAAATTCACGTAGTCCGTACTTATTAGGAATAAGTCAGGAATATTTATTTAAAACAGACATCGAGGTTTTGAGAAAGGAGTTTCTATTAGATAAGCCTATTATGGAAGGAAATAAAACGGATAAATTACGTTTTTGTATATGGGGTATTGTTGGCTGGTTATGGTTTACTGTGCCTTTTTTAGCATTAAGTTTGGTATTTTCTCTTTTACGTAATTTTTTAAAGTAAAATCAAAATATTTGTTTTCCAAAATATTCATTTTACGACTAAGGGTTTGATGACTTATAAACCATTTAAAAGTCACACCGTAAAATTACGCAATTTTTAAAATAGCGTAATTCTACGCTAAAACAAGAAAGAATGGTATTGTTATTTTGTAACGTTCAATAAGAACAAAGTAACATACATAACCCGTCTTATCTCTTAACAACATGAACATTTCAGTACAGAGTTATGCTTATCCAACCGCCAATTTTAAATCAAGTTTCTATCCAGCTATTTATACAGATAGAAAAAAAACACCAATCATCATTCAGGATATAATGATGTTGGAAGGTGATGGAAATTACACTTATGTACACATGATTAATGGCAAAAAAACATTAATCTCAAAGACTTTAAAAGACTTTTGCGAGGCATTTCAAGAATATGATTTTGCAAGAATTAGAAAGTCTTACCTCATTAACCTCCATTTTTTAAAAGATGTGGATTTCTCGGTAGAACCATATATTACGATGCAAAATGGACAAAGAATTGAAATTTCAAGAAGACGTAAAACTGATTTTCAGAAACAGTTGAAAAATTTTAGACAAAGAGTGTAATAAAAAGCCTTGTTCTTTTAAGGGGTTTTTAGAACTTGGCTTTTTTAAAGATAAACTATTTTAGTGGTTAGGTGAATAGCATACAGCTTCCTGAATATTTCGGGGAGCTGTTTTTTTGTAACTATATTTGAATCACTTAGGGTTTAAAAGTAATGTCGTTTTCTTGAAAATTCCGTCCTACGGAAAAAGAAATTGAAAATTGTCAAAACTGTCATAAATGTACGTTTACGGTCAATTTGGCGGGTTTTGGGGAGTGATTTACTCGGATTTGAGACATAATTTCCGAAAAAATAGCTTGGCTTAGAAATTGAAGCATACAAATAGGAAAGGAAATAGAAAAACGGAGAAATTAGCTATTATTGATTCCTCCTTGTCCTTCCTTTTCTCCTATAAAAACATGAAATACACAACTAAAACACAGGAGGTAATTCAGCAGGCTGCTTCAATTGCCGCCAACAATGGTCAGCAAGCCCTTGAAACAGGACACTTACTGAAAGCGATTATTGAAGAAGAGCCTAATACTACTCAGTTTTTGATGAAAAAATTAGGCGTGAATCAAGCCTTTTTCTTATCTAAATTGAATGATTTGGTAAATGCCTATCCCAAAGTTTCGGGAGGAGGACAGCCCTATTTTGCCAACGAAGCCCATGCCGCTATGACCAAAGCAGAGGGATTGATGAAGGAGTTTACCGATGAATATATTTCAATAGAGGTGTTGTTATTAGCCTTGTCGATAGGGAAAGATTCCACGGCTAATTTGTTGAAAGACAATGGGTTTAATGAGAAGTTATTAAAAGAAGCGATTAAAGAATTAAGAGGAAATACAAACGTGAAAGACGAAAACGCAGAAGCAACCTATCGTTCATTGGAACGCTACGCCAGAAACTTAAATGAACTTGCTAAATCTGGGAAAATAGACCCTGTGATTGGGCGTGATGAAGAAATTCGGAGGGTTTTACAAATCCTTTCGAGACGGACTAAAAATAACCCGATGTTAGTGGGAGAACCTGGGGTTGGGAAAACTGCTATTGTAGAAGGTTTAGCCCAAAGAATTATCGTAGGTGATGTGCCAGAAAACCTAAAATCAAAGATAATTTATACCCTTGATATGGGACTTTTGATTGCTGGGGCAAAATACAAAGGAGAGTTTGAAGAACGCTTAAAGGCTGTAATTAAGGAAGTTACAGATTCTGATGGAGATATTGTATTGTTCATTGACGAAATCCATACGTTGATTGGTGCAGGTGGGGGAGAGTCGGCAATGGATGCTGCCAACTTGTTGAAACCCGCTTTGGCTCGTGGAGAATTGCACGCAATTGGGGCAACAACTTTGAAGGAATATCAAAAATATATTGAGAAAGATAAGGCACTCGAAAGACGCTTTCAGACCGTAATTGTAGATGAACCAGACATTCCCGATGCCATTTCGATATTGAGAGGAATTAAAGATAAATACGAATTACATCATGGTGTTCGTATTCAGGATGATGCCGTAATTGCCGCCGTTGAATTGTCAAGTCGTTATATTTCAGACCGTTATTTGCCCGATAAAGCCATTGATTTAATGGACGAAGCCGCTGCAAAAATGAGAATGGAGATAGATTCTGTGCCAGAGGAAATCGACGATTTACAACGAAAAATCATGCAGTTAGAGATTGAACGTGAGGCAATTAGAAGAGAAAATAACGTTGAACGTGAGAAAATAATCAACCACGATTTAGCTGAATTGACCGACAAAAAAACGGATTTGATGGCTAAATGGCAAGGTGAAAAAGATATTCTGAATAATGTTCGTAAAGAAAAAGAGAATATTGATAAACTGAAATTGGAAGCAGAACAAGCTGAACGTGCAGGAGATTATGGAAAAGTAGCTGAAATTCGTTACGCAAAATTAGTAGAGGCGGAAGCTAAACTCGCAAAATTCCAAACATCGAGTAACGAGCAACAAGCATCGACCATGTTGCAAGAGGAAGTTAAACCAGAAAATATTGCAGAGGTTGTAGCTAAATGGACGGGCGTTCCAGTCTCAAAAATGATGCGAGCAGAACAAGAAAAATTGCTGCACATGGAAGACGAATTGGGAATGCGGGTGGCAGGACAAACGGAGGCTATCGAGGCGATTTCAGATGCGGTGCGTCGTTCGAGAGCAGGAATGCAAGACCCAAAACGCCCAATTGGTTCATTTATTTTCTTGGGAACAACGGGTGTTGGTAAAACAGAATTGGCTAAAGCTTTGGCGGATTATTTGTTCAATGATGAAAACGCCATGATTAGAATTGATATGTCGGAATACCAAGAACGCCATGCCGTGAGCCGTATGATTGGCTCGCCTCCAGGTTATGTTGGTTATGATGAAGGTGGGCAATTGACCGAAGCTGTGCGTAGAAAACCGTATTCAGTTATTTTGTTAGATGAAATTGAAAAAGCTCATCCAGATGTTTGGAATATTCTTTTACAGGTTTTGGATGATGGTCGTTTGACGGATAATAAAGGTCGAATTGCCAATTTCAAAAATACCATTATTATTATGACATCCAATATTGGTAGCCATATTATTCAGGAGAAAATGGGAGAGATGGAAGGTTGGAATAATCATATTGTGATGGAGAAAGCCAAAGAAGAAGTAATGGTACTTTTGAAACAAGTAGTGCGTCCAGAATTCTTGAACCGTGTCGATGAAATTGTCATGTTTGAGCCATTATCGAAAGAAAATTTAGCTCAAATTGTTAAAATTCAATTCCGTCAAATTCAAGAACGTTTGAGAGAGCAAGGAATTCTTTTGGAAGCATCAGATGCCGCACTTTTGCAATTAGCTGATGAAGGTTACGAACCAACGATGGGAGCAAGACCTTTAAAGCGTGTCATGCAAAAAAGAATTTTGAATGAACTTTCAAAACAAATCTTAGGTAATTATATCACCAAAGATTCGGTAGTAATGATGGAAGTTGATGAAAACGGAGGATTGAAATTTGAAAATATTAATGGAGATATTTCTTTGAATAGGTAAAATATTTCCGATTTGTTTAAGCCAATCTGTAAACAGATTGGCTTTTTTTATGAATAGATTTTACGAACTTATACTGTAAAAATGTACTTTTCCATGATTTGTCTTTAGCCTTTTGGTCGAAACAATTGTCGAATTGGTAGCATTTTAAGGGAATTCTAAGGAGGAAAAGTCTTTTAGAAAAATGTAGTCAACTATATTTGCTTACTAAATCATCAAGAAAACTATGTTTAGATTGTTGAAAAAGAAAATAGTTGAAAGAATATATTTTTTGCTAATATTATCCGTACCTGTCATGTACGGAGACGTGGTATTGTATTTATTTTTCGATAAAAATGTAACGATTATAGAGGATAATGAAATTGAAAATTTAATAGAAGATAACCTGCCTGATACCAATACTGATACGATTGACCAAACGGATATTTATCCTATTCTATCCATTGATATTATTGAAATTCCCTTCCTTTTTTCTTATAAAAATATTTCCTATTTTCTTGTAAATGGCTACTCTAATATTTGTTTACAACAGAAAAATCCACCACCGTGATAAATACTTAATTATCAAAACTCAATAAATGAGTATTTTTACTCTTTTGTTAAGTGTCTTATTATGAGTATTTTATGGTTGTTTTGTGTGATTTTAATAAAGAAATTTGACTTTCTAAGAATCTCTTGGGTGTCATCTTAAATAGCTGTATATTCAAAATACAGTATTCAAATATCTATCCCAAAAATATAATGAAACATTTGCTATCAAGTATATTGGTCGTCTCGCTGTTGTTGTCGTGTAAGGATAAAGACCAACAAGAAAAACAAGTTGCAGAGAGTTTTCCTGTCACCTCTCCCATCAAGATAGACACCACTTTGCACACTGATTATGTGGCAGAAATCAATGCGGTACAGAATGTAGAAATCCGAGCCAGAGTGAAAGGTTATCTTGATAAAGTTTTTATTGATGAAGGTAAAAATGTCAAGCAAGGACAGGTTTTATTCAGCATTAATAATCCAGAATTGAAAGAGCAAGCTATCAAAGCAGGAGCCATATTGCGAAG
>NZ_JAYGIN010000038.1:0-32578 GCF_034931005.1 Arcicella sp. LKC2W | reverse complement strand
TACAAGGACAGACAGTTGAAAAACTTAGAAAAAATGGCTAAAAAAATGGGAATGAGCCTACAAAAAACTCAATCTTAAATTACTAACAATCAGGCACTTAAAAAATCGGTTGTAGGAAGTGGGGGCGGACGGAATTGATTGAACTTTGGGAATTCTTTTGTGCTTTTGTTTCGGCGGACGGAAACTGCCAAACATTTGTAAGTAATTGAAATTCAGTAATTTATATCGGCGGACGTTCGGGCAGACGAGTTTCAAAGCCCCCACCTGCCACAATACTTTTACGTTGGCGGTAATACCAAGAGACCCCGTACTTCAAACAAACCTACTTGACAAATTCCTCACCCCATTTATGCAACTCATCGACAATTGGTTTTAGTTTTTGACCTTTTGCTGTTAATGAATATTCTACCGTTGGCGGGACAGTTGCAAAGACCTCTCTTTTTACAATCTCATTGGCTTCCATACTCTTCAACTCTTTGACCAACATTCTTGTATTTATGTTAGGAATTGTTCGTTCCAATTCACTAAATCGTTTTGTGCCATCTAACAACGTTGAGATTATTGGAATTGACCATTTACCACCCATAATATCTAAAACTTCTTTCAAATTACACTTGTGCGTAACTTTTTCAATTTTTTTTCTGATCATAACTTATTGATTTTAAGCATTGCTATACTTTATGTTATTACTTACCAAAAGTGTAACTACTTGCAAAAGTAAAGTGTTGATTTTACTTTTGCAACACAATTTAAAAATAAAATAAAATGAGCAATTCAAAATTTACAGCCGAAAACACGGCACTATTACTAATTGACCACCAAGTAGGAACGATGAAACTGATTAGAAACATTCCTTTGGAAGAAGTTCAGAAAAAAACTTTGGCATTAGCTAAAATGGCAAAGGTTCTTAATATTCCTGTCGTTTTTACAAGCAGTCAAGAGTATGCGGCACAAGGTCCATTGATGCCCGAATTTGAAAATATTTTGCCCGAAGCATTTGCAGCAAGAATCAAAAGAGAAGGCATTGTAAACTGTTGGGAACATACAGCTTTCCGTGATGCGGTACTTGCCACAGGAAAGAAAAATTTGATTATGGCAGGTGTTACCACCGATGTATGTTTAGTTTATCCTGCAATTAGTGCCGTTGAAGAAGGGTTTAATGTGCAGGCAGTAATGGACGCTTCGGGTTCGCCATTTGATTTGAGCGAAAACCTGAGCCAACAAAGAATGGCAAAAGCAGGTGTTGTTTTAACAGCAACAAATACACTTATGGCAGAAATTGCACAAGACTGGGCAAGACCAGAAGGTGGCGAATTGTTAGGGATTTTATTTACAGATGTATTGCCATCAATGGCTTAATATTTAAACAAACAATAAAATGAACAGTAAAACAAAAAACATTATCGCTTGGGTACTTACAGGGTTAGTTGCACTTATTTTTATCGGTAGCGGTATTTTTAAACTGACTGGTGGCAATGAAGAAATGGCGAAAGGACTTGGTGGAAGTTCTAATCTTTTAATCCTTGGAATTTTAGAATTAATTATTGTTGGTTTATTTCTATTTCCACGAACTGGGGTAGTGGGTGCTTTGTTAGCCATAGCCTACATTGGCGGTGCAATAGCAGTACATTTTACAACTAATCAATCAGTATTGCCTCTTGTAATTATTCAGATTTTAATTTGGGTTACAAGTGTTTTAAGGTTTCCCGAACTTGGGCAACGCTTATTCCAAAATTTAAACGCACCACAATAAAATTACCAACCAAAAATGACAAGAGCAGAATTTATCATAAAAAGTGGACTTGCTGGACTTAGCACCATTTTTGGTTGGTCATTTTTTAAAGAAACCAATAAAAAACAGAATAATATGTTTATCATCAATAAAGCCTCTGAAAGACAAAAAGCAGGACACGGCAATTTCAGTATCAATATTGTTATCCCAGGTCGCAATGCCAATAACGGAGATTTAGGATTTTACAATTTAGGGAGGTTTGACGATGCACACCTCAAACCCGGTGCCTTTATCGGAATGCACCCACACAAAAATGATGAAATACTTACTTTGATGCGACAAGGTACAATGTTACACAAAGATAGCACTGGCAAAGAAGTGGCAGTAACGCCACAAAACATTATGCTAATGAATGCAGGAAGCGGTATTCACCACGAAGAAAGTATTCCTGTGGAAAAGTATAAGGAAGATGTTCGTTTGTTGCAAATTTTTATTCGTCCAGAAAATGAAAATGACACACCACAAGTTCAGTTTGCGAATGTTGGAGAATTAATTTCTAACGAATGGCGACTTGTAGCAGGTTCAAAAGAAAGCAAAGCACTTTTAGAAGTAAAAAGCAATATTTTAGTTTACGATATTGAATTAGAGAAGACTACTATTGAGTTGCCAAAATCAATTTATAAAAACACAGCTTATTTTATCTATGTTTTTGATGGAGAAATAAATGTTGCCCAATCAAAATTGGACAAAGGAGACAGCCTTATTGTGGAAGATGAAAAGCTAAGAATAGAGGCAACTACAAACAGTACAATAGTTTGTTTTGTGATAGACAAAGATGCTGTTTACACAAGGAATGGTATGTATAGTGGAATGAATAGGTAAAACAGACAACTAAAAACAAATTGAACAATGCGTAAAATTATTTTACTTTTTATAGCTTTTTCTTTGGCAAGTGCATCTTTTGCACAACATAAAGCCGATAGTTTAGCAATGCTAAAACCAGCAAAACCAAGCCCACCAATAGGAGTAGAATTTTTTGCTGGTAACAATGATTTAGCTTTTCAAATGATGGTCAGCAAACATTTTTCACCAAAAAGTAGGTTTGGTTTTTTCAATGTTACTCAATTTGTTGGTGATTATGCAACAACAAACCAAAAAAATTCATTTATTTCTCAGTCATTTCTGACAGCCGACATTTGGAAAGGCTTTTCTATAAATACAGGTGTAACAATGAACTATATGACAGGGTTTAGACCATCTGCTGGCTTGCAATATGTTTTTGCAAATCGAAAATTTACAGCGGTTTTATTACCTCGTTTTGACCTTACTCAAACATACAATTTTGAAACTTTTGGACTTGTTGAATATAAACCAAAATTTAAAAACAATTGGGGACTTTATTCAAGAGTTCAAGGGCTATACAACCACAACACTAAACTTGACACTCACAACCGAAGCTATATTTGGTTAAGAGTTGGTGCATCTTATAAAAATTATCAATTTGGTTTAGGTAGCAACTTTGATTATTATGGACCTTTAAAAATTAATGAAAATAGTATGGGTGTTTTTGTACGAGCAGAACTGTTTTGATGTAACGTATTGACTAAAAGGTACTACCGCTAATAACTAAGCATTCGTCGTGGCTGAAAGCCATGCGATGAAGGCGATGTTGAACTTAATCTCTGGTAGCGGTCGGCTTCGGTGATTTCTTTTATGGAGTTGTCGTTCGACTTGAAGATATTTGGAAGAGCAGGTTTTCGCCTGCTTTTTTGCTTTTTAAGGCTTCAGAGGGTTGAGAGAGCCATTTTCAATTTTATAGGCATATAAATTCCCTTACCCATAAATTAACTTTTATGGTTGCTTTCATTTTGGCAATCGCCCAAATAAAATGTTGGCGGTCCTCGTTGGTCAAAAACCGCTATGGTTACCAAATTTCCTGTTTTACAACACCTACATTTTCTGTTTAGGGTTTGATAAACTTGTTTCTCCGCAGGCTTTATGTTAAAATTCGCCTGTATCTGCTTAAACTTCTCTCGCTTCCATGTACTGCTGAGTATCCCGTAATGCGGAACGCCGCCCGGCCGAATTCTCACGTAGCGTTTGGGTAGAATATGTTGAGCAAAACGACGAATAAATTCCTGATGAGTCAAACTCATTTCCTTCTTTTCGCCTTGACTGCGGTAATCTTTATAAGAAAAAGTAACTCGTTCTTCGTCAATGGATTTTAAGCGGTGATTGCTGATGGCAACCTTGACTTGGCGTCCCCGTGGTGTATCTACCTAAATATTCCACCACCGACTTTGGCGAGCCAAAAGGGCGTTTTGCATATACAATCCAATCCTTCTTGAATAGTGATTCTCGAAGTTCTTTATTCAGTTCTACCTTTTGCGATAAAATCCCCACATATTTAGCTCTGAACACCTTACTCAAAGCTTTTACTGGAAACAAAAACTTACCGTCACTACAGATAGATTGCCAATTACCTTTTCCATCTACTCCACCACCTGGCACAATACAGTGGATGTGAGGATGTAAACTCAAATTCTGCCCCCACGTGTGTAGAACCGAAATCATCCCCATTTGAACGCCCTTTTTTTTGCCAAAAGTCTCCATGGTTTGCCAAGAAGCTTGAAACAAACTATCATAAACCTCTTTGGTTTGGTATAAGGCTAATTGGTTTAACTCTTGGGGTAAAGTAAAGACCAGATGGAAATATGGAACAGGTAATAAGTCAGATTCTCTTGCTTGTATCCATTCCTCTTTTTTATGTCCTTGACACTTATTGCAGTGTCTGTTTCGACAGGAATTATAGCTAATACTGATATTCCCACAGCTATCGCAAGCATCTATATGACCACCTAAAGCAGCAGTTCTACAACGTTCAATAGCCCAAAGTGTCCGTAATTGCCACGTATTTAATCCCAAATCAGAAACCCTTTTCCCTAAACGTTGAAGAACTTGAGCTACTTCGTACTCGGACTGCATTCCTTGAAGAGTGTATCTAAAGGACTGAATGGTTTTACTCGACCATTTTGTGCAATATGCGGAGTGCCGCCCAGCAAATACTCCATTGTTGTCTCAATATTCTCGTGACCCAATAAATCCTTCAACGTGATTATATCAAGACCATCTTCTAACAAATGAGTCGCAAAACTATGACGAAGCGTATGCACGTGGACGTTCTTCAAAACTCCAGCTCGCTTGGCAGCCTCTTTTACAGCCCGGGGACGCCCAGTCACTGGACTCCTTTTTGAGAATATCTACTGTCGAACTCACCGCCTGCTCTACCGTTAATTTGTCCTCCAAAAAGATATTCAGTAGGTTGTTCGGCTGAAATGTACTTCTTTAAACCACGAATCAAATGGTCTGAAAGTGGGACGTATCGGTCTTTCTTACCTCGATTCGGCGTACCGATTACCTTGAACGACTTTCAAATTCTTGCGGTCAAAGTCTAAATCGGCTAAACGAATACTTCGCACTTCAAGACAGCGAAGACCGCAACCGTAAAGCAAGCCAATCAAAATGCGATGTTTGAGCAGTGGACAATGCTTGAGCATAGACCAATCTTCCGCCTTACTGAGTACCACGGGCAGTTTCTTTTCCTTTTTAATCTCAGGAAGATGAAGATAAGAATAAGGTAAACCTTCCGTTTTTAGTAAAAACCGAAGTCCGTAAACGGTATGCTTAAAATACGTTTGGGAAGGGGTTTTAGACCGCTTTTGAAGCATATACAGATATTCATGTATCTGTTCCTGTCGGAACGCCGAGCGGTCTAATAAAGTAGGGATTTGCCCATAATGAAGGGCAATGGCAGCAACATGGCGAGCGTAATTCTCAAAGGTACTTTTACTTCTACCTAAAATAGAAATATTACGCTCGAAACGATAAAGAAGAGCTTCAAAATCAGCTACTTCTACTTTTGCACGATGAATCAGTTTATCAACGTGTAATTCATCAACATTCTTTTTTTGTCATCTTAAAAATAGTTTGTAATTTATGCAAAGATAGAACTTGAGGGGCAAAAGCTAGCAGAGGTTTAGTTCAACATTGTATTTGCGAAAAGTGGGCGGACGGAAGTGATTGAACATTAGTAGTTTAATGATGCATTTGTTTGGGCGGACGGAAGATTATGAAGCATTTGGAAGCGATTTTAGCATTGGAACAAATCTGGGCGGACGTTCGGGCGACAGTGTTTCAAATCCCACTTCTTCGTAAATACTTTTACGTTAGTGGCAAGTTTCCCGAACCACAAACCGACAACAAAATAACAGACTGACAACAATGAATAGAAAAATAGCCATAGTTACAGGAGTTAGTCGTTTGAAAGGAATTGGTTATGCAATTTGTATTGAATTAGCCAAACGCAATTTTGACATTTTTTTTACTTATTGGACAACTTACGATAATCAAATGCCTTGGAAAGTAGGCTCTGACGAACCAAATCAAATTCAAAGTGAAATTCTAAATCTTGGTGTAAAGTGCGAGAAATTAGAATTAAACCTTGCACTAATAAATTCAGCAGAACTACTATTCAACGAAGTTCAAGACAAATTGGGACAAGTATCAGTTCTTGTGAACAATGCGACTTACAGCATACAAACCGACATTTACAATTTTTCAGCAACTGAGTTAGACAAACATTATGAAATCAATCTAAAAGCAACAACTTTGCTGACAATAGAATTTATTAAAAGGTTTACATTACAGAAAGGGGGAAGGGTTATTAACTTGACTTCGGGACAATCATTGGGAGAAATGTGTGACGAGATTGCTTATGCTGTAACAAAAGGTGCAGTTGAAACTTTAACAAAAACTATTTCTCAAAAAATTGCGACAAAAGGAATTACAATTAACGCAGTAAATCCAGGTCCGACAGACACGGGTTGGATGGACGAAAATTTGACAAAAATAATTCTTGAAAAATCACCAATGGGACGAATTGGAACACCAAAAGACGCATCAAGTCTGATTGCATTTTTGGCAAGTGACGAAGCAGAATGGATAACAGGACAAATTATTCACTCGGAAGGTGGCTTTACGAGATGAAAACCTGCTACTAATAACTAAGCCTTTGTCGTGGCTGCAAGCCATGCGATGAAGGCGATGTTGAACTTAGTCTATGGTAGCGGTCGGCTTAGTTAGTTTCTTTTATGGAGTTGTCGTTCGACTTGAAGATATTTGGAAGAGCAGGCTTTCGCCTGCTTTTTGTTTTTGGGGCTTCAGAGTGTATGATGTAGTGAATGATACAGGAATATACAGTTACAGCATTATCTACGATTCTTCACAAAACCGCAAACTGTGGCTTTTTTGCCCTATTTGCGGTTATTTTCTTGAGTACGACAAATATATTGGGGGTCTGACAATATTAGGTAAAGCGTTACAATGTCTGTCAGACAAACCAATATCTTCTTAAAACGAAAATCCAAATTTATCTTTTCCTAATACACAACTTCCATCTTTTAAAGTACAGGTTTGGTATTTTAATTTACCTTCGATAATAGCTTTCGCTTTTTTTATTTTTACTTTTTGAATAAAAATAGCCTTGTGTATAAAATAAGAAACTTGACCTTTCCAGTATGAATCAAAATGTTTTTGAGGTTTTATAGCTTTTAACTTTCCCACTAACTCAAAAGTATCACTTTCATTAAACACAGCTTCAATCGGAATTGGACCTGGATTAAGGTGGTTTTCTACTGAATATAGTTTCCAGTCTTTGTCAATCGTGGCAGTGAAAGTCAATTCAATGGTTTCTCCGACTTTTGGTGTTGTTTTATTGGTTGTAAATGTAAATTTTGCTGGTTTTATTATTTGAGAATATCCCGTTTGAATAAAAATAAAATGGAATAATAAAATGAGAATGATTGGATTCTTTTTCATAATTGAGGATTAATAATAGCTTAAAAACAGTCATCGAAAAAGATGACTGTTTCAGCACTACTAAATGGATTCTAAATTGTTTTTTTATGAATGCGAAGTATAGATAGCCGTAGTGCCTGAGCCAATAATTAGGACATTGGTAATTTCTTTTTCCATCGAAAATGTATATGATGTTTATGAACCTTAACAGATTGCCAATTTTTCTTAAACCTATTATGAATAACACTATCTTTCATCAGAACTATGATTTAAGTAAAAAACTGTCACGGCATTGCTGTGACAGTTTGACTAATCTTGGGTAATATTACTCTCTATCCAAATCAACTTTTAAGACAACGCCCCCATCTCCAACGAAATAACCTATACGTTCGGTTGGGAATGAAATATCATATAAAATTTCAGAACGCTGAGATTTACTTAATTCGTCTGACCATGTTTTTCCACCATCTTTAGACCTGAAAATTTGCCCTAAATGTCCTGCTGTCCATAGTTCATTTCCGTCGGTAGATGAATGTACCCCGTAGAGATAAAAAACGGAGTAATATTTATTGGTTAAGTCCGTAAAATTGCCATGAATATCTATTTTATAAACGAATGCTTTGTCGGCATTAGGAGTGTTGCCTTCACCACCACCTACAATGTATCCGTAAAGACTATTGATGAATTTAATTTTATAAAAGGCTCTACTGCCTGGAGTGGTTAATTTCTCCCAAGTTTCACCCCCATTTTGTGTTTTTAGTAATACTCCATTAGGTCCAACAATCATTGCCGTATTGCTACTAATAATGGTAATATCTCTTAAATTTGAGCTTACTCCAGAAATTTGTTGTGTCCAAGTATTTCCCCCATCATTAGTTTTATAAATAAGTCCAGCGTTACCAATGACATAACCTATGTTTTCATCAAAAAAACGGATAGCGGTAAAGGTTTTAACGGTTGAATCAAAGTTTTTATTTACCCATGACACACCACCATTTTGGGTTTTAAGCAAGGCTGTTTTTCTGGCGGCTACGGTTGTTGAAGTTGCCGTGCGTGCGTTATACGTACCTAATATCCAACCATTTTGACTATTTTGAAAATAAATTCTATTATAAACGATGGTGGTATCAATCATACTTTTGGCAGTATCCATTGGGATAGGAAAGGATTTTGTCCATGACTGCCCTCCATTAGCAGTTCTGTACATTCCACCTGTTGTTCCAACGGTGAGTCCATTGGAAGCATCAAAAAAGTGAACCGAACGTAAATTTTCAGTTGTACCACTATGTTGAAGGTTAACATAGATATTACTTTCGGCTTCTCCAGCTTCCACTTCTACTTCTTTACAAGCAGAAAAAATTAGCGGAAAAAGGGCTAAAACTGCTCCCTTTTTCCATAATTGATGATTATTTTTCATTATCATTTAGTGATATTAGAATTCAAAACTTAATTCGGCAGTGATGGAATTTCCTGTTAGTCCATCGCTTCGCTTGTAATGTGCATATCTTAAATCTAATGACTTTACATTGAGAAATTTATGAAATGGAACAAGACGAAGCGTACCCCCAATTTTTTGTGATTGAAGTTGAGATAAGTCAAAATCACTGGTGTAATATTGGTCAGTCAACAAATGCCGTCCGTAGCCAGCAAAATAGTCAGACGATGATTGTGCATGAACCTTTACGAAGGGTGAAATAGTTACTGCCCGAGTTACCTTTAGAGGAACGGTGAGGTCAAATGTAGCGGAGTTGATACCCCAATCATCTTTATACAATCTCAAGCTTGTTCGGAGTACGACAAATTTATTAAGAAACCAGTTGAAACGTCCATAGATAGCCAATTTGTGTCTTAGTCGTGGAAGTTTTTCAGTAGCAACGGTTTTAGAATATTCATCAATCACTCCGTCTTTGAAATATACTCTGTAAAAGGGAGTGTTAAGTAGTCCTTTTTGGAAGATGGCATCAAGCCCAATGAGAGCATTCATTTTTTTGTTAATATTGAAAGCGTAATTGGCTCCGATGGCGTTAGAATAGCGATTATCTACGCCATAAGTTTTTCCATCTTTTGTTTTTGTATCTCCACTATTAACAATGGGTATTGCATTTGGATTTATCTTAGTTCCTTTATCAGAAGCACTTGTTCCTGCGTCATACGCTTCGTTTGTATTTCTAAACTCTCCTGGATATATCAACATCCAAGTATCCATAATTGAGTTAAATTTAAACGATAAGACCGACCCAGAAGAAGGGTTTATTAAAGAATGAGAATAACCCAGCGTAAGGGAGTTTACATCATATTCTTTTGAAAAACCGACGTATGGAGACATGGTTTTTGTCTGACTTTTATTAGAAAAATCAATACCGATTCCTCCGTAAGTACGTGTTTCATCTACGCTAACACCACTACTTCCAGAACTGGCAGATGTTTTGTATTTGTCAATATCCAAATAAGAAGCTGCTGTAAAATAATCTAATCCACCACTCAATTTAACACCAACATGTTTACTTACTGGTAAAAATATACTTCCCTCTTGAGTATAACTATATAAATCTTGAGAGCCTTTTCCGCCGTTAGTTGCCCCATGCTCTCCGTCTTGCTCGTAATAGTTACTTAATAAACTAACTTTAATCGGTTTTTTCTCGCTTTCTACTTCTTTAGTAGGTTGAGTTACTCTATTTTGTGAAAACCCAATACACGCATAGCACACCAATGCCATTGTTAGGTTTAGTCTATTCTTAGTCATTTTCTTTCGTTTTATTGATTAATTACAGCCACATCCCCCACCAATTTTGCCACCTTCTCCGCCAGATGCCCCCTCTCGATACGTGAAACCTTCTGATTCTGCTTTTTCGACAGATAATGGACTCTGACTCATCGTATAGTCGTTTACGTATTGTCTTTGATATGGTTTAACAACCGAACAACTGCTTGCTCCTAAAGTTAATAA
Source organism: Arcicella sp. LKC2W (assembly GCF_034931005.1). Taxonomy (NCBI): domain Bacteria; kingdom Pseudomonadati; phylum Bacteroidota; class Cytophagia; order Cytophagales; family Flectobacillaceae; genus Arcicella; species Arcicella sp. LKC2W. The sequence goes on along the minus strand of NZ_JAYGIN010000038.1, from coordinate 22,043 downwards.
TGCTAATAAAAGGTATATGCGTTTCATGTTTGCAGGGGTTAATTGGTTAATTTAATGTCTTGCACTTTCACAATAGTTCCGTTGTTTCCAACGAAATAACCGAGGTCAGGCTTTATAAAAAAGCACGAATAAAAAATATAAACTTGCGAAGGGTCAACTTCTTGTCCCCAGTATTTTCCGCCATTGGTTGTTTTATAAATGTATCCATGTTCGCCAATTGCCCAGCCATAGTTTTCATTTATAAAGTATAAATCTCTGAAAGAACGAGTATTTGCTTTATTGGTTCTGTCTTCAAAAGTTCCGTTGGCGTTCATTTTCAAAATCATACCATTTGCCCCACAAATAAAAGCGGTATTGTTGGTAGGATATGAAATACCATAGACCGCATTCAGGCTTTCAGTTTCCATCCATTTCCATTTATTGCCACCATCAGTGGATTTAAAAATATAACCAGCATTTCCTAAGATGTATAGGTTTTTAGCGTCAATGGCATGAATATAATTCAGAGTTGTACCGCCAATTGTTCCATTGGTAGTGCTGGTTGTATTTTCGCCAGCGGCTATACGTTTACGAACCCAACTACCTCGCATTCCCAACGTATCAATATTTGCTTGAATCGCCCAAGTTGTTCCGCCGTTAGTGGTATGGTAGATTGTACCATTTGCACCTACGGCCCATCCTGTATTTTTATCAATAAATTTGACCGAATTTAAAGCACGAGCTGTACCTCCGACTGTTTGTCGTGTCCAGGTAGTGCCACCATCCGAAGTATTCAAAATTGTGGAAACAGTCGTTGTCCCAACCGTAGAAGCCGCTCCAACTGCCCATCCTGTATTTTCATCGACAAAATTTAGGCTATTAAGGGCAGTCGTAATTCCTGTGGTTTGCTTAACCCAAGTTTTACCAGCATCCTTGGTTTTTAAAATAACACCAACTTGTCCAGAAATATAACCTACATTTTCATTCAGAAATTGAACTCTTGTAAGCCTATCCGTGACCCCACTCGAAAGCGTCGTGAGGGTTGGGGTTTCATAGAGGGGGTCATTTTCAGTGGATGTAGTACATGATAATCCCATGAATGCTACAAAACCAGCTAATGCCAATTGTTGCATTCTCGTTACAAATGATTTCATAATAAATAATTATTTTTGATAGTATCTCTTTTCCAAATTATCTGAATAATAGTATTCACCATTATCATCGACAATGAAGCAGCGGATATCGTTAAAATTGTTTGCAAAATCTAATCCTTTCTTACGCCCCATCAAGAAAATTGAGGTAGCAAGAACATCACATAATTCAGGGTCAGGACTCAGTACGGTTACACTTTTTATGCCTTTTACGGGATACCCAGTTTTGGGATTGATGATATGAGAATATTGTTTTCCATCAATCATTGCAAAGCGTTCATAGTTACCCGATGTGGCAATAGCTTCATTCCGAATCGGAAGCCAACCTATGTAATCCGTCGTTTTGTTTGGGTCAGCGATGCCTACTTTCCAAATACCATCAGGATGAATACTTTTTCCCCATGATACCAAATCACCTCCTGCATTTACCAATCCTGATTCAATCCCTAAACTTATCAACTTAGCCTTTATCTTATTGGCAATGAAACCTTTACCAATTGCACCTAATTCTATTTTTGTATCTTTATTGCGAATAAAAATAGTTTTAGCTTGCTCATCTAATTCGATAAATTCATAGTTGATATTTTTGATAGATGCTTTGATTTTTTCATCCGAAGGTTTTTCAATGAGTGGTCTGTCGAAATACCAAATTTTATCAATGGAAGCAAATGTAACATCAAAAAGACCACCGGTCAGAAGGGATAGTTTTAAACTACGTTTCACCAAATAAAAAAGTTCATCTCCAACTTTCACAGGCCTTAGACCTGCTTGTTGATTGACCAAGAATAGCTCTGTTCCTTCTTGCCAAGCCGAAATAATATTGATTAATCGAGTTGCCTCATCATAGCCTAACTGAATTAGGCATTTGGCTTCATCAGGTAAGTTTCTGTCGTGTAATATAGTAATATCTAATGTCGAACTCATTGAATTTTTAGATTCGGAATAGACACTTAATATACGAGGACTTGATTTAATCATTTTCCATTATTTTTTAATTTCTGTAATGCCAAATCTTCTGAAAGTGTTGCATGAATTTTTTCTTTTACCACTAAATTTTCATCTGCAATTACTAACAATGGAAACTCTCCTTCTGGGTTAAGTTTGTCAGCCAAAAACTCGTTATACTTTTCTAAATTGGGTTCAAGTTTAGTCCGTTGCGGAAAGTCTGCCACATAATAGATGTATTGATTTTGTAGGAGTGCTTCAACTTCTGATTTTACGAGAAAACTTTTCTTAAATTTTGTACAGATACTGCACCAGTCACTACCACAAAAATATACCACAATATTTTTATGTTCACTTTTTGCTTTGGTCTGTAAGTCAATATTCGAGTCGGATTTGAATGCCAGAAATGCGAATAAAAAGCATAGACAAATAAGTTTTTGTAAAGGTTTCATTATATTTATTTAGATTAATTAAAAATAAGAAAACAAATGTATTCTCACTAATTTATAATCACAAACAATGCAAGATAAAAATCCCTATTTCTTTGTTATGTTCAAGAAATTCATAAAATCAGACAATGAACAATAGCCAATAGGGCTACCTATTTGTTCGCCATTAGGTGAGATGAGTATATAAAATGGCTGAGCGTTATTATTGAATTTTGAAATTTCTAAGTCCATATTCTTATCTCCAACGGTACTTTTTAGTTCATCATCATATTTTGAAGTGTATTTTTTTGTTTTTGGCAACTCTTTTTTGTCGTCCACGTAAAGTGATGCGATGACGTAATCATTTTTAAGTTTTGTTAAGACTTCAGGATTAACCCAAACCGATTCTTCCATTTTCCGACAGTTGGCACAAGCATAACCAGTAAAATCAATTAATACAGGTTTATTTACTTTTTGGGCGTACTCCAGAGCGTCCTCATAGTCAGAAAAACCAACTAAGCCATAAGCCATTGGGCGAAGTTTATCAGCAGAAACTCCAGCCAAAGTGCCAATATTCTCAATTGGTGGTAATATTCCAGAAAGAATTGGTAAAGGTTTTCCAAAAATTCCTGTGGTCATATATCCCGAAAAAACAATAAATAAACCCGTGAAAAAAATGCGAGATGGAGCACGATTTTTGATTTTTGAGTCCTTTGGTAAGCGAATAATTCCTGCGATATACAAAGCAACCAAAGTGAAAATTAAAATCCAACAGATAAGAAATGTGGTACGAGAAATTAATCCAAAATGGTATGTTTGGTCAATATTGCTCAAAAATTTTAGTGCCAAAGCAAACTCTGCCAGCCCCATAACGGCTTTCATTTCATTCATCCATCCACCCGATTTTGGCAAACTTTTTAACCATTGAGGAAACATTGCCAAAGAAGAAAACACCAAAGCAAAAGGCAACCCAAAAGCTAACATTCCCCATAATGGACGAAATACTTCGCCTTGTGCTGCCATAACTAATAATGAGCCTACAAATGGGGCTGTACATGAAAAAGATACTACCACAAGCGTTAAAGCCATAAAGAATATGCCAATCCAGCCACCGCTATCCGATAATCCATCAACTTTATTTACCCAATTATGCGGTAAAACAATTTCAAAGGCTCCTAATAGAGAAACACCAAAAACAATGAAAACAATAAAAAAAGCCAAGTTTGGAATCCAATGAGTGCTGATAAAATTGAGAAAAGATGCTCCAGTTATCATGGTTAAAAAACCTATTAGTCCAAAAATGAGCATGATTGACATTCCGTAAAATAGTGCTTTTATTTTACCGTCTGATTGCTTGGTGAAAAAACTCACCGTCATCGGCATAATTGGATAAATGCAGGGCATGAAAATGGTAGCAAGTCCAGCCAGAAAAGCGACAGAAAGAAAACTTAATAATGATTGAGAAGATTGCATTTTTATTTTAAAATTTTTAGTATAAATGGTTTATTTTAAAGCATTTAGTGTTTTTTATGATTCATAAGACAATTTCTTTCTATAAGTCCAGGGGCTTTGCATAATCAATTTTTTGGGTAACAAAATTGCCATGAATATTAGTTACCACTTTATCGTATTTTGAGTTTATCTAATTCCTGAACACTCTCCAAATACCCTTGACTTTTAGCATATTCCTGCAATTGTTTAAGCAGTCCTAAATTTACGTGCAACAGAAACCCAATTTTCTGAGAAACATCTTCATATTGGTTTTTAACTAAGGTAGGGTTGGTTGGAATATCCTTCACTTCTAACTGTAAGCCTTCAAATAAATACTTAAATGCATCAAAGACAGAGGGAATTACGCCCATTCGAACGTTATAAATTATACTCAATGACCTTAAAATTTAATGGTAGTTTGTAAACGGAAATTTATTGGCGTACCTGGCGAATATACCCATTCTTGAGCATCGGGACTATAATAACCATTACTTACATATTTTTGATTAGCCAAATTATAGACATTCAAACCGATTGATATTTTTGAGAAATTGTAATTTACACAAGCATCGTAAATAGTATAAGTTGGTAGGTTTTTATTACCAAATTCACTACCCCAGCCTACGTAAACGCCACTTCGATTTCCCATGTGTTGCACTCCTGCTCCAAAGCTCAAACCTTTCAAAAGTCCCTCACTAAATTTATATTTTAGCCAAGCATTCATGGTTTGGTCTGGTGTACCATAGTTTTTAATGCCTACAACTGTCGAATCTAAATCTTTTGTCACCCGTGCATTTGTGTAAGAATAATTGGCTATCACAGAAAGGTTGTTGGTAATATTTCCAATCAAATCCATTTCAAAACCTTCACTTTTTATTTGTCCAGTTTGCAAATAAAACCCATCATGTATAGGGTCTGTGGTACTGACGTTATTCTTTTCAATACTATAAACAGAGGCATTTAGGGATAATTTCTTATTGAATAATAATGCTTTTATCCCAATTTCTTTATTACTTCCAGTAAGCGGTGGCAGACGACTACCTCCAAAAACAGCACCTCTTTGAGGTAAAAAGCTTTGGTCGTAAATCGCAAAAATAGATAGTTTATCGGAGGGTAAATAAGTTAATCCTACCCGAGGAGTAAAAGCATTTTCAGTAATTTCATACTCGGGGTCATCCACGCCACCATTATAATCTTGTCCTGTGGTCAGCATCGTAAATCTACCTGCTAAGGTGACGATATATTTTTTAGCAATTTTGATGTGGTCTTGAACATATAAAGCTTGCCATTTATTGGTTGCCATCCAAGAACCTTTATTTTCAGCAGGGAAAGCCGTCAAACTATCTTTGGGAACATAATAAATAGGGTTTTTAATGGATAACTGTAACCTTTTGGCATTACTCCAGTCCCCTCCATAGGTGCTTCCTTCGCCACCGTCACCAAAGTCTAAACCAATCAAAACTTTATGTTCAACAGCGTTTCCAGTATTAAACTTACCATCTGCAAATACTTGCATATTATATAGTTTTCCGTACCAATCGCTACTTGAATTAGTACGATAAATAGTATCTTTTGTGGCAGACAATCCATTGACGTACAGAGCCATACCGTCCCAATCAGTTGTCATGTACGCCACTTGAGCATTGAGTTTCCATTGCTCATTTATTTGATGATTAAAGGCAAGACGAGTGTAAACATCAGCTCCCAGAAAATTCCCAATATTGGGGTCATTCATTGCCATATTATACGGCAAGGCATAAAATTGTTCATTTATAGAAATTTGATTATACGCATTATGTGCCGATACTGCCTTGACATAATTATGTTCTAAGGTAATACTCGACTTATCCGTAAAGTCATATTTGAGAGCAGGACAAACGAAAAATCTATTAAAATTACTCAATTTATAAAATTTAGCACTTTGCTGAAAACCTGTATTTAAACGGTAAGTTAGTTTGCCTCCCTCCGTAAATTCTCCGCCTAAATCAACAGTAGTACGCATCATGTTGTAACTTCCCATTCCAAAACTGACCTCATTGATTCGTTCATGTGTGGGTTGTTTTGTAACCGTATTTACTAAACCACCAGGTTCTGCATTGGCGAGCATAAAACCAGCGGGACCTTTCACAAATTCTACTCGTTCAATCATCGAGGCATCTTCCTGAGCATTCCACCAAATAGGCCCACCAACGCCATTACGGTACGTGCTATACGTTGCATTCGTTCCTCTTATCAAAAGGCTGGCATCCAAGTCGTCTCCATAAGTTTTAGTGATTCCACTCACCGCTCTTATCACATCATTTTTATTGAGCATTCCCATATCAATAATGGTCTGTCGGGTGGCAACACTAATATTCTGAGGAATTTCAATAAGTGGAGCTGCTAATCGGAGTGATTGAGAAGGGACATCAGCAATATACTTTTCAGATTTTTGTCCAGATACAATAACTTCGTTGAGATTACGGGTATTTTCTTTTATGATAATTTTTTCAAGAATTTTATCTACATCAGTTCTTACCTGAAACTTTATTTCTTGAGTGTCAAATCCCACACCACTAAAAATAAGGGTGTGAGCCCCAGCATTCAGATTGTCAATTTTAAATTTACCTTCGCTATCTGTTATTGTTCCCCTTTTAGCTCCCTTCAATTGCACATTTATGAATTCGGCAGATTTCCCATCTGCGACTGCTACTATACCTGATACACTGGCGTTTTGAGCATGTAAAACAACACTGAATAGTATTATGAGTATTGTAAAAATTAGTTTCATATTTTATGGATTATTTTGTTGTCTCAGTTGAAATGATTTAGAAAATCTTACTGGAAATAATATTTCCAGTAAGACGATTATTCATATAACCATTAACTTAATATTTGTTCGATTTTTTAAATTCCATTCAGAGCCAATTTGAAAAGAAGAATGAGATTCAAAAGAGTTTGTTCTTCTTGCGGTATCAATTGAATGATTAGAAAATAACTGACTCCTTGTTCACGAATACAAAGTTTGCATTTATTTAGAATCATTCCAAATAAATGGCAATATTATTTAGAAATATTCTAAATAATATTGCCATCGGAAATAAATACAACGTATAATGATGAGTGAGTTTTTGATAATTAGAAGAAAAAATCATTTGAAATGATAATATTTTGAAAGCTATTTTTGATTCTGCAATACCATAAATAAGAGACAGCCTTGTGGTAAAAACATGACCTCACTCAATCTACCACAAAGTAATTCTGAAGATTAATGAATCAACTTCTAAAATGAATCTTATCCATCGAATTGTCTTTTTCAAGTCTTATCCTAAAAACCTCTCCGTATGCTATTGATAGCTTAAAAATATTGTTAAGGGGAATATTTAAAATGTGACTAAAAATATTTCTAATCACCCCTGCATGAGTAATAATTAAAACTTTTTGATGAGGTTTAATTCGTAAACTTTCTATAAAACTACTAATTCTTGCGTGCATATTCACCAAACTTTCACCTTCTGGCGGGGCAACATTTACAAAATCTATCATCCAAGGGTTTAATTCTGAAAACGGGATTTCGTTCCAAGACTTTCCTTCCCAAGTTCCAAAATTCAGCTCCATTAGTGCATCATCAAACTGCACATGACGAGAGCAAAGTTCAGCAGCTAATAATTTGCATCTGAGCAATGGGCTTGAATATACTCCATCGAAATCCGTGGGTAGTTTTGCTTTTAAAAGAGCAACATCTTCTAAAAAAGTATCTGCCAATGGAGGATTGCTTTGCCCATAACATACTGATTTTCCTAATTCCACTTCCGTGTGCCTAATTATATATATTTCCATATAGCCAGATATGTTAATAAAACGATGATTTCACCAAATTGCTCAGTTGCTCCAAGACAATCGCCAGTATAACCTCCCAACCATTTTTTGAAATACCTATTTGAATACCAATAAAGCAATAATAGAGGTAAAGCTACCATTAAAAATAGCGGATAAATAAGCCCTAAAGTAGCTAACGGCATTAAACCAAATAGATATGCCCCTGTTATTTCTACGGAAGTATGCCCTTTGGCTATGGGTTTGGCTTTGGAGGTTTCGTCTTCACGAGCATATTCGCTATTAAAAACAATATTTATCGCTGTAAGGCGTGCCAAAGCATGATACGAGACAAATATAAGTAGTAATGTAATGTATTCTGTACTCGCTATTTTTACTAATAATTTGCTCAAAACCAATATCTTTAAAACCATAAGTAAACCGATAGCAATACCTCCGTAGGCTCCTATTCGGCTATCCTTCATTATTTCAAGAATTTTGGTTTTTGTCCAGCCACCGCCAAAGCCATCAAAAACATCAGCAAAACCGTCTTCATGAAACGCCCCCGTACACAAGATACCTGCTACAAGCGAAAGCACTACGGCAATTTCTATATCAAAAAGTAATGAAAAGAAAGCATAAATCACAAATGAGACTCCGCCAACAATCCAACCAATTAATGGGAAATAGCGTGTCGCTTTATTGATATACTCAGGAGAATGGTCGGTACTGGACGGACAAGGTATGCGTGTATAAAACATCAATGCCGTGAAAAAAATCCGTAATTCGTTTTTCATAATTTCAATCTTTATTGCTTATGCCTGCCGACTCAAAACTGGACATTTGGTTTAGAAAATTAACTGCTGATTCTATTATCGGGTAGGCAACTGCACAGCCTGTCCCTTCTCCCAACCTCATATTAAGCTGCAAAAGTGGCTCAGCTTGCATAAATGCTAACATTTTTTTATGTCCCTGCTCTTCTGACTGATGGCAAAAAATAGCATTTTTAATAATTTCTGTATTGATTTTAAAAGCTACTAAAAAAGCCGAACTTGCGATGAAACCATCTACTAAAATCAGCATATTCTTCTCAAAAGCGGCCAATATTGCCCCAACCATTTGGGCTATTTCAAAGCCCCCAAATGTTTGTAATATCTCGATTGGGTTCGTGATAGTACCATGAAGGTTGGCGGCTATTTTGAGTAGAGATATTTTATTTTCTAACTGTAAATCATTTATTCCAGTGCCACGGCCTACACAGTTTTCGATCGGGATTGTACAACAATAACTCATCAGCATAGCTGCGGCTGAAGTATTGGCAATACCCATCTCACCAAAACCAATTACATTGCAGCCTGTTTGGGCAACTACGTTCACGATTTTTTTCCCTTTTTGCAAACAGTCCTCCAGTTGTGAGGGAGTCATGGCTTTTTCTCGCAAAAAGCTCCGTGTTCCTCTGGCTACTTTGGCATTAATTAAATTAGGGTTCGATTCAAAATGATAATTTACGCCTGCATCCACAATTTTTAGAGTAATACTATTTTGCTTGGAAAATACATTTATTGCGGCACCACCTTGCAGAAAATTCAGTACCATTTGATAAGTAACCTCTTGAGGATAAGCACTTAGTCCGTCGTTTGCTACACCGTGGTCACCTGCAAAAACTACAATTGTAGGGTTCTTTAAAACTGGATTTAAACTATTCTGAATAGAGCCAACTTGAAAGGCGATTTTCTCTAAAACGCCCAATGCACCCAATGGCTTGGTTTTAAAATCAATTTTGCGTTGTAGTATTTCTTGTATTGATGTCATATTTTTTCTTTTTTAAAGCCATAAGCACAATGCCGACAACCATTTTTGCAACAAAAACCCCTACTTAAGTGGTATAATTCTGTAAATACCCAAAAGCGGTTTTCTAAATAATAGTGTAAATTTTCAATCATGGGTATCCCAGTTGATGGGAATTGGGTCTCTGTGGCTTGTCTCAGCAATTTTTCGAGTGAATAGGTACAAGAACTGCAAATATTTGTGAAATAGGTTTTCTTTAAATATTCTTCAAGCGACTTCGTTTTCGGATTAGTAACACCCAAATCAACTGAATCACATCGGTTACAATTATTTTTTTCCATTGTTTTAATTTTCTTTCAAGTCTTCAACCAAAACTCTTGAATAATTCATATACAAACAGCCATTCTATCCTGAAAACTGTCGGCTGAAACTGAGCTTCCTTTACTACCCTTTACTCAAGTAGAGATACTCAGGAAAGTATTCTAAGGAATTACGTCCACCAATTTCTATACCGAGGTTTCCAATTTTTTTCCAAGATTTCTTGACCAATAACCGTAATTACCTTATCAGTTTGACTTTGTTTGGTGGGTACTTTAATGCCATTAACTACCACTTCGTCGAGTGATTGGGAATCGGAAACCAAAATAGATTTCTGAGCAAAAAGCGTTTGCGTAGCGAATAATAAGGCTACAAAAGTGATTTGTGTAATGTTTTTTAACATTTAGTAATTTGTGTTGCAGGAAATAGACGGTCAAAGGAGGTATTACACCATTTATTATTCTTAAAACTCAAAATATATTTCTACGGGAAAGGATAATCGAACGCTCAATTTTGTTCATCCACCGTAAACAAAAACCAAGAATGATTCAATGGCAGGTCTCCTGACTCGTTTTATCCTTACCGAACCTTCCCGATTTCAATTATCAGTTACCAGAATTAACTCTGCTTACTGTCAACTTTTCCCAGTGGTTATTGAAGAATGGTAATGACTTTATAAAACTTACAGTTGCGGGGACAGTATCGGCTTTGACCGATTTCCCTATTAAGCATTAGATTTGACGAATTTCAAACGTAAAGCACCATAAACTGAGCCAAAGGTAGGAGTTTTTTTTAGATTTAGGTCTTGGGTAACACATTTGAATTATTGAAATACATCAAAAGTGTGTAAGAAACTATATTTTAGATTCTTGAACCAAGACTAATGCTTTAATCAAGAGTCACGGCTTTTGAAATATAAATAAGGTGGATTAATAGCAAACCCGAATCAATGAATCAACAGCGGATTCAATGCTTATGGTAAGAAACCCTTCATTGATATTCCTACGATACAAATTTCCGTCTTTACAATTATTTTACTTTGGAAGTATAAAAAAAATACCGAACCTTACATTATTATTGCCTGTGCGGTAGTAGGCTATGTACTAAAAAATTATTTATTATGACAAGAAATCAATTTTTGGCAAATACTGCCATCATCACAGGGGCAAGTTTGCTGAAAGGAAACGACGTTTTTAGTGCGACACTCAATGAAAGTGGTTTGGATAAATTAACCGATGAAACTGGAAAATTTGTGCTGGGTGCATTGCCCTATTCTGAATCATTTTTAGAACCTTTTATGCCTGCTGATGTGCTAAAATTGCACTACACGGCTCATCACGGGGGAGCGGTAAATACTGCCAACAAAGCCACTGGGTTAATTAATAAGGCTTTGGAAAGTGGTAATTTTGAAGGGGTAGATTATTGGACAAAAAAACTGTCGTTACACCTATCAAGCCATGTTCTGCATACTATTTTTTGGACAAATATTACCAATAAAAAATCTGAACCAAAGGGTGAATTATTGAAGCGAATAGAGAAAGATTTTGGTTCTTTTGATAAAATGAAAGTACAATTGGCTCATCATTCTAAAAATGTGGATGGCAACGGTTGGGGACTTTTAGGCTTTCATCCACAAAGTAATCGTTTGATGATTTTGGAGGTTGAGAATCATGAAAAATTAACCGTTTGGGGCATTGTTCCTTTGATGGTCGTGGATGTTTGGGAACACGCTTATTATCTGAAATACAAAAATAAACGGGCTGATTTTGTAGATGAACTTTTCAACTATATGAATTGGGACAATGCCGCTCAAAGACTTGACATTGCCTTGAAAATGACAAGATAAAATGATGGAGAAATCTTGAAATATCCTGTTGAGCATTGCGTTTAAAATGGTTCTTCGTCAATTTCTGTATTTTAAATTATAGAAGGTTTCTCAAAATTGACGAAGAACCTGATTAATCTGCATTTCTTATGTTGGTTGTGATTCAGTCGAATCATTAAATTGGTTGACTCTGATTTACCACTAATCAACATTAATCCAAACCCCTAATTTCCGATTCAAGTGTTCCATAAAAATGAAGTGATAAAACAAACATTAAACCTCAATAACGATGCGTGTTTGGGTGAAACGTCTGCCAACTATGCCAAAATTCTTGATAGGCATTTACTTTTTTAAGAGAAATTTTTAAATCTGTATTTGTTCCTTTCAAGTCAAAACGTTGCTTTTGACTTATTAATGAGTCATTTTTAAGGCTAAATTTCATTTGCTCATCGGGTCTTTCAAAGGCAAAAAAACTTTTATTATCATTTGCTAAAACCACGACTAAAGGTTTTTGAGAAAGTTGAATATTGACGACTTTTTCTTTTTTCAAGCGATTCCAGTCAATAGCGATACTTTCTTTCCCAATTTCGATTCCTACCACCCACGATTTCCGTTTCCATGAAAGTGAATCTGTTCCTGTCAATTCTTTTTTCGATTTTCCAGACTCATATTTAGCTGTACTGTCATAATTGTCCTTGAATTTTGAATCTGGTTGCATGATTTTGGAATCGGGATAAAGTTTCAACCATGTAGCCAAAGACGTTTGCTGAGCTTCTAATTCGGGTAAATGTGTGCCTTTCAACTCGCCTGTAATGGCTTCTCCATTGGCTTGTCTCCACCAAGATTTGGTAGTTTCATCTTCAAACATGGCGTTGAAATGGTCCATTCCTACCAATCTAAATTTTTCTGATTTACCATTTACCAAAGGCTCAAAAACTCGTCCTGTTCGGCAAACGGTACAATAAGTAACCATAATCGGTTTTCCGCCCAAAGTATCTCGAACTTGGTGATGATACCCAATTAAAGAAATCGGGTAGGCTTTTGCTTCTCCATTGATGTTTACGCCTAAAATCAATCTGTCCTTCGGAATTTTATTTTGTTTTGCCTCCAACATTTGAAGATTGGAGGGTTGATAAAACATGGAATCGGCTGCCATTTGAAAATTGAAAGCATAACAAACTCCTATCACTACTAATAATGCCAAAATGGGAAGCCATTTTTTAGAACGATACGCTTGTAAAATGCCCAACAGCATTAAAAAGCCAAAGGTAAATCTGAAAATCCAACGATAGGTATATAAAAAATAGGCTAAATCAATGCTTCTGATTTGTTGAGAACCCGGCATTGGCATGATGAAATAAACATTGAGTATTTCAAAAATGATGAGTCCGATAATACCGAGATAAAAAAGCTGTTTCATAGATGATTATTTAGGGTTTGAATTGGCATATCCTGTTTTTTCGGCTATATTCTTAGCTCTTTCTTGATACATTTCGGGTGCATTGGGAGCAAAAGTCCCTAAGCCATCTACGTAGCGATTAAACATACAAAAAGCCGCCGCAATCAATACCGTATCGTGGATTTCAATATCGCTCGCTCCTTCTTTTTTTGCCTTTTCGATTTGGTCTTTATTGACAAATTTTCCGCCTTGTTGCACATTTTTGGCAATGCTTAAAAGCGATTTCATTTTATCAGAAATAGGAGCATTCTGATAATCAGCTTTTACTTTTTGTACTAAATTTTCATCTTCCGTAGCATAATATTGAGCTACTGCTCCATGAATATTTTGGCAGAAAAAACAATCATTTAAGGCTGAAACGAAGGTAGCAATTAGTTCTCTTTCACCCTTGGTCAATCCTTCATCTGAACGGAGTAAAGTTTCGGCTAAAATATTGAGAGGATGAGCGGTAGTAGGTCTAAAAGCCATTAATCCTCTTATCCCGGGAAGGTCATTTTCAAGATTTATATGTGCCATTATGATTACAGTTTTGGAGGAATGTAACCTAACGTTCCCATGCGTTCGCCCATCATTGCATACGTATCAGCATCCGTAGGCGTGAGCGTTGCAAGTCCGTCCACATAGCGATTGAACATACAAAACGTAGCGGCAATCAAAACGGTATCGTGAATATCTCTGTCAGTTGCTCCAAATGAACGAGCCAAAGCAACATTCTCTTCGCTAACCGTTCGGGCATCTTTTTGAACATTTCCTGCAATGGTCAAAAGAGCTTTTAATTTGTCTGAAATCGGAGAGTTTTGATAATCATCTAAGACTAAATCAACCGTTTGGGCTTCGTCTTTGTACAAATATCGGGCGGCGGCAGCGTGGCTACTTGTGCAAAATGTACAATCATTTCGAGATGAAACATAAGTAGCAATTAATTCTCTTTCTGCCTGACTTAGTGGAGAGTCTTCTCTCAATAAAATTTGAGCTAATTCGTATAAAGGTTTGCCTGTATCTGGTCGATACATGACCAAACTACGAATTCCGGGAACGTCTTGTGCTAAGTTGATGTGTGCCATGAAATAGTTATTGATTATTTGTAACTGGGTGATTTTAGGGCATTTAGTGTTAAGGCTTTTCGACATCACGACTAAAATATGCCGTTATCAAGGCAATTAAAAACACTAAAGAAAACGATAATAAAGCATTGCTGAACCCTCCAAAAAAAGCAACCATTGAACCCACAAAAAATACGGCAGTTGCGGTAAAAAATCTGCCAAAATTAAAGCAAAACCCAGAAGCGGTTGCTCGGATAATAGTTGGAAATAAATCAGGAATATAACTGGATAATGCTCCTTGACTTATTCCAAAAAACAAGGACAAAAAGGCGATTTCTAAGTAAATAATTTTAGTAAAATATTGATTACTTAAAAAGAGTATGAAACAAGCGAAAATACAACCTAAAAAAGTAAATATCAACACTTTACGACTACCGAAATATTTAATCAAAAAGCCTGAAAGTATTCCACCGATTATTCCCCCCGAACCCAATAGCATCATACTAATACCACGTTCTTTCTGTCCGTTTTGCCCTGCGAGTAATAGCGTTTGTACCCATGTTGGAATCCACGAAAAAATACCCCAAAGTCCGATGAGAACCGAACCAAAAATAAGCGAACCCATAATGAGATTTTTGCGATAAATAGGCTCAAAAATGGTTAAATAAGATATTTTTTTTGATTTTTCTAAATCATTCCATTGGTTAGATTCGGGTAAAATAAAAAACATTAAGATTGAGATGCTTATCGGGATTAATCCTAACCAAAAAGATTCACGCCAATTAGAAAAAAAGACCGTTAATCCGCCTGTGGTAACGATACCGATTGGAAATGCCACAGCTAAAATACCAAGAGCAATTGGACGAGTTTTTTCTGCCCAAATCTCTGAAATATAAACCGTTGCGATTAATAAAACGCCACCAACGCCCATTCCTGTGAGGAAGCGATAACCCATTAAAACATACCAATTTGAGACAAAAACCGTTAATAAAGTTGTAATGCCGTACAATAAAGTAACAAAAATTAAGACTTTCTTCCGACCAATTTTATCGCTGATGATACCAAAAAGTAAGCCTCCGAACATCCAACCATAAATAAAAACAGCACTGATATATGCCCCAACTTCGCCTAAACGAGCTTCTGAAACATTGCCACCCAATAACTCAGGAATGGCAACGGGCAAAGTAGCCGACATCAACGTTGAAACCGTTCCTCCGAAAAGGTAGCTAATCATGCAAAGTGCAAAGGCAACGTAATTATTTTTGTGATTATCAGTCATATTTTGTCGAATAATGGCAATGAAGCGTTTAATTATCTCAAGGCTAAAGTTTTGGTAGGCGTAACGCAAGTAGGAACACCATTATCACGAGTTTTGAAGTTGAGTTTTTTCAATTTTACCAATTCTATTTTTGAATTACCTTCTTTAATTTTCAAGAATTGATTAGGCTTAATATTTCTAAAAATCTGTGTTTTATTGCTTTTCGACCATGTAATGGCTATTTCATCAATCATGGTAGCCTGCCCAATTCCAATTTCTCTTCGTAGTGGTGATGAACCAAAACTTCCGCCAGAGTTAAGTTCTCTATAAACGGCTCTTTGTTTACCGTTTTCTCTAAAAGTAACTTTAATTTTTGTGCCAAATCCAGAGCGATTTCCTTCGGTTGCTTCCAATTTTAATTTTATCCAACGATTATCATTTTGTCCTGGGTTCAAATACAAGGAATTAGTGTAAGTATCGCCTGTGTATGCTCCGCCAACTTCAATAAAAATATCTTGGTCGCCATCATTATCTAAATCAGAAAAGGCAACGCCATGCCCTTTTTGAAGATTACCAACTCGCCCTGCTACGGTTACATCAGCAAACTTTTTGCCGTCCATATTCTTAAATAATTTATTGGGAACTAAAGACGAAAAATTGGGATTTCCAGTACCAAGATACATATCCAAATATCCATCATTATCAATATCTCCAAAGTTTGAACCCATCGCAAAAACAGTTCGGTCTAAGCCCATTTCTACCGAAACATCTTTAAAAGTTCCGTCATGATTATTATGATAGAGGTACATTTTACTTGCCTCGCTATTCATTTTCATGACATCTTTTAGAGCAGAAGAGGCAATACTTTGAGCAAAGTCGTACCCACTCACAAAAATATCTTGCCAACCGTCGTTGTCATAATCAAAAAACCAAGTAGGGAAAGTAGAAACAGCCATATTTTGTACCCCCGATTTATTACTTACGTCCTCAAATGCCAATTTCCCATTCACTACTCCCTTATTTTGGAACAATAATTTATAGCCACTCATCGTAGAAATGTAAATATCCTGAAGTCCGTCATTATTATAGTCTGCCGAAGTAACCCCTTTGATAAAGGCGTTTATATTTACGCCTGCTTCCGTAGCCACATTTGTGAAAGTGCCTTTTTTACTCCCTAAGTACAA
Organism: Arcicella sp. LKC2W; assembly: GCF_034931005.1. NCBI lineage: Bacteria > Pseudomonadati > Bacteroidota > Cytophagia > Cytophagales > Flectobacillaceae > Arcicella > Arcicella sp. LKC2W. The sequence goes on along the minus strand of NZ_JAYGIN010000038.1, from coordinate 5,379 downwards.
TTCACAGCCATGCAATTCTCCTTGAATATTTCTCGTATCTGTTTCATTTCCAATGAATAAATCCAACCATCCATCATTATTAAAGTCTCTCCAAACCCCTGCTTGAGTTGGATGTCGAGAAAATAAACCACTCTGAATAGTCACATCGGTAAAAGTATTGTCGCCATTATTTCTGAGTAAAGAATTGGGCTGTTGACCAAAAGGGTCAGATATCCATGCCCCACGCATCACGAAAATATCTACCAAGCCATCATTGTTATAATCAGCTTGAATCATATTTAAACCACCTCTAAACTTATCTAAACCTGTTTTTTTAGAAATATCCGAGAATGTTCCGTCGGTATTGTTTTTGTAAAAGTGCATTGTACCTTTTAATAACCATTCAGAAATGACAATATCATCATAGCCATCATTATCAAAATCTTCCACAATGACACCTCCCGCTAAATTGCGATTATTAAGCCCTAAATTGGGAGCTACATCATCAAAAGGCTTTATAGATACACCAGAATCATCTTTATCTAAATTTGGAATCAAGAATTTCTTGGGAACACCGTTTGGATATTCCCCCACAGTCATATAAGCAATATTTAACATCCATTGAGCTTCATGATTTTCGGGAGACAACTCTAAAATCGTTTTATATACTTCTATTGCTCTACGAGCCCCTGTTTGCAATTTATGAATACCAGAATCTTTGATAGGTAAAATACACGACTCAGAGGTATGATTATTGACACAGTTTTGGCGTTCTCCTAAACGAACATTGGCGATTGCTAAACCCGAAAGTAATTTTTGGATATATGGGGCATCACTCGAAACTTTATTTGCCTCAAAAACGGCTTGTTCAAAAATATCAACAGCCTTTTGTTCTTTCCCTTGATTCAGAAGAGAATTCCCTAAAAAGAATTGAACCTTAGCGGTTTGGCTGGCATTATGATACTTATAAATTGTCTTATAAATAGAGTCAAAGAAAACCGTCTGAGCTTCTGGAGCAAAGGTGTTTTGCGGGTCAGAAAAAGCTTTATTGTCCGTTTCTAAAAGTTGAATCATTGTTTCATGATTCTTTTCTTCTTGGTCACAAGACAATAATAGGCTTGTGAAAAATAAAGCGATAATAATTAATTTGGTATTTGTAAACATGACAAAGTTTTTGGAAATGATAGGTTTGGAGTTTCACGCAGGCAGAACTAAAATCTGCCTACGTTGGAGAGTTATAATGTTATCGAAACAATTCATCAAAATTCAAGCTCACATAGTACAATCCACCCACCGCTGGCGAGCCATACGCCTGTACAACGTATTGGTTAGTGAGGTTGCTTGCACCTACTTTCACGATGGTTTTTAGGCTTGGCATTTTCATACTTACCTGAGCGTCAATCAAACTATACGCATTGATTTTTCCAGGAAGTGGCGTTGTAAATGTGCCGTACCAATCAAAAGCACTTTGCCAGTGCCATGCTACGCTAAATCCTAATTTTTCGGTAAGTTTAGCGTTACTCAAGGTCAAATTGGTTTTCCATTTAGGCGTGTTAAAAGCAGGAATATTGCTTGGATTGGCATCTAAAATATTAAAGTCTGACCATGTAGTATTGCCATTCAAACGATAGTTTTTAGGTAAAACATAAGATAACCCTACACTAATGCCTTGAATAGAAACCTTATCAGCCGCATTGGTATAAAGTTGGTAGAGTTGCGTTTTACCGCCTAAAATATCTGCCGCCGCATTGAAATTTGGTTTTCCATCACTGCCTAAAACGTCGCTATTAGGAGCCATCACGACGGTATTAATCAAGAAATCTTTGTATTGACTGTTGTAATAATTGATGTCGAACAATAATTTATCGGTCAATAAACCTTTGTAACCAATCTCGAAACTCTCTACTTGCTCTGGTTTGATGTACGCCACATTTGATTTCACCAATTTGTCTTTATTATTAGCAACTGCTACGGGAAAAGGAACTCCACTGGCTACTTCCTTTCCAAAAGCTCCACCAAATGCACTCACCGAGGCAATTGTATATGAATTGCTGTACGCATTGGCTTCTTTGGTATCTTTTGAATTTACAGGAGCTCCACCCAAAACAATAATTGGTCCTGCATTCAATTTGATGTATTGGTCGCCAATGGTTGGATTACGGAAACCTGTTTGATAACTTGCTCTGAAATGCTGATTTTCCTTTGGACTAAATACCAAGGAAGCACGTGGTGTAAATCGTCCTTCAAAATTTTCGTTTTTGTCGTATCTTCCTGATAATGTAAGTTTTAACTTTTCGTCCAATAACGATTTTGAAGCCTGAGCAAAAAATCCGTATTCCTGATTAGTCAAGTTTTTGCCTTTATCATCAAATAAAGTTCCTTGCGTATCCAATGCGAATTTTCTAAAATTTCCGCCTACTTGCAGATTCATAAATTTCAAATCAGAACTAAAATCATACATTCCTTCAAGGTGGATTAAACCACAATGGCTGTAAATTCCTGCACCGCTAAGTCCTTGTTTTTCAATGAGTTTTTGTTTAGCCGCTTCAAACTCGGGAGTGTTTGGTAAAATTCTTCCTTGGTCGGCAAAACCCCTTGCAGTAGCATCACTATTTCCAGAAACGCCCGAAATTTTACCCGTAAAAGCGGCAGTATAACGTTGAAACCAAGTAGCATCAGCATCTTGTGGAGCTACGGTATTTCCATTGAGGTCTTTTACCCAAGTTTTATTAATTAATTGCCCCAAAGAACGGATTTGATAAGAACTATTAGAATTCTCCTGACTTGAATATCCTCTGAGGTAAAATTTATTACTTTTTAATTCTAAACGATGTTGTGTAAACGCAAATCCATTTATTCCAAAACGCTGACTTCCAGTATATTGAGCCACACTTTCGCTATAACTTATTTGATAACTGGCTTCTAAATTATCGTTAAAACGATACACCAAAGCACCACCTACTTTGGTACTTCTCACGCCATAATTTGCTAAATATCGTTCTTCGTAACCCGTGCGTGATACTCGCCCGATGCCCGCAATAGTCTGAGCGACTTCATCACCATAAATATTCAATTGATTTTTTCCTGGATTATTAGCTCCACGACTCGCCTCGGCGGTGTTGGCATCAATATCTGTTAAGTCGTTGGCGTACCAATCTGTACCGCCCAAATGAGAAACATTTACCTTAAAAGCAAACTTGTTATTAAATGCTTTGGCATAACGCAAGGCTAAATCAACCATTGGTTTTGCTCCAAAGTCCGTTCCATCGCCGATATGGTTCACGCCAATTTTGGTTTGAACGCTAAGTCCTTGATAATCAAACGGGTTTTTGGTGCGAGTAGAAAGTAAACCATTAAAAGCCACAGGACCATACAAAGCCGAAGCCGCCCCAGGAATCAATTCTACACTTTCCACATCAATATCGTGTGGGCCAAAAAGATTTCCCATTGCAAAACCTAAACCTGCCGATTGGCTGTCCATGCCATCAACCGTTTGCAGAAATCTGCCGTTTCCAGTAGAATTAAATCCCCGAGTATTGATGGCTTTGTAGGTTAAACTGCTCGTTACCATGTCGATGCCTTTCACATTAACCAAAGCATCAAAAAAGTTTGCCGAAGGACTTTGTTGAATGGCTCTGGCATCCATTTTCTCAATCGTAACAGGCGATTTCATGATGTTTTCCTCAACTTTGGAAGCTGATACCACTACTTGTTCCAATAATTCATTGCCTGTTTTCAAGGAAATTGACAAGGTATTATTATCCGAAACTTTCACTTCCTGACGCTCATAACCAACCATCGAAACGATTAAGGCAAAAGGTGCTTTTTCATTAGATTTTAAAGAAAATTGCCCCTTTGAATCCGTAACAGTACCCGAAGTTTTTCCTTTAATTTTGATGGTTACGCCCGCCAAAGGTTTTTGGGTTTCCGCATCCGATATTGAACCCGTGATATTTTGGGCAAAAGAGGTAAATGTGGTGATTAAAAGAATAGTTAAAATGTAAATTTGTTTCATGGGCTTTTGTTATTATTTTTCAATAGATTATGTTTTTTTAGAAAGATTTAAGGTTAAGCATCTCCGATGCTAATTCAAAATACTTTTACTTTTTACTACAAAAGTTGCACTTCTCCGAAGTGATAGAAAGGACTTCACTTCGGAGAAGTGCAACCTTTGTAGTAAAGGAAGAAAACAATAGTTCAAAAAGCATCGGAGATGCTCAACCTTAAAAGCTATCACATCTTCATTGAGATAAATTTATTTAACCACTTCGTTTTTCAATTGCTCATAAATAGAAGGCACACGATTGTATCCATTGGTCGTGATTCTTTCGCCTAATTTTTGATAAAATGCTGGTTCAGTGGGTGTTGCACTTGCCATACCGTCCACGTATTTGTTATAAAGACAAAAAAGAGCCGCAATCAAAACGGTATCATGAATTTCTCGGTCGGTTACTCCTGCATTTTTAGCACGTTCAATTTTTAAATCTGTTACCTTTTTACCGCCTTGTTGTGTTGCGGCCGCAATGGATAATAAAGCCTTCATTTTCTCTGAAATAGGAGCCGTTTCAAAATCCTTTTTCACCATCTCGCAGGTTTGAGATTCGCCCAAAAGTATATCCGCCGCCGCTGTATGAGCAGTGGTACAGAAGACACATTGATTGCGAGACGATACCAACGTGGCAATTAATTCACGTTCGCCTTCGGTTAGCGTAGATTCTCCACGCAACAAAATTTGGGTTAATTCACGAATGGGTTTTGCCGAATCTTGACGGTATTCCAACAATCCCGTGATACCAGGTAAATGACTTTCTAAGGGAATATGTGGCATTGTTTGAAAATTAAATATGACTAAACTAATATTGTTTATTAGAAACACTCTATCTATTACGAATAGAAGCAACAACCTGAAAATCAAAATTTTAGTTAAGTTGGAAAACGATTATCAAATATTTGCTCATTAGCTAATTCAAAAAAAGGACTATCTATCGAAAGCCCATTTTATTATATTACCCAATCTTTAATTATTTGTCTAAACCTCCTTTCCAATCAGGAGTTGTTATTTTCTTTCCAATTCTGAAAGCATACCCAATATTGATTGAATAATCAGCAAAAGCAGCGTCACCCTGCACATGATTCCCTTATACAATGACACGAAATCTCTATTTGTTCGCCCCTATGTCGAACTACCGAGCAACCTTATGCCTGAATATTTTGACCAATACCAGTTGTCAAAAATATTGACTTGTACTTTAATGAAAAATCAAAAAAAATAACGAATTGAACCAACTTGTTTTATTAAAATTGAATCATTCTATCGTTATATTTTCCAAATTTACGGATATTTAAAATTAATTTCCAAATAAGTGGAATATTATTTTGAAAATTAATTTTAGATAAATC
>NZ_JAYGIN010000037.1:0-35035 GCF_034931005.1 Arcicella sp. LKC2W | reverse complement strand
TAATCCCAAAAAGACGTTTACAAATCTTTGGATTGTCTTGCAATAATTTATACTTATCGTTCATAATCAGTTGTTTATAACAAAAGTACCTAAATGTCAATTAAGAAAGTTGTCTATTACTGATGAATAACTCTCCACACTTTTCCTTTTACAGAATCAGTAATGTAAATTGAACCGTCAGCACTTTGAGCTAATCCCATCGGACGAGCTTTGGCATCGTTTGGTTGTTTAATTTCTGAACCTCCTGCAAAACCTTCGGCAAATACTTCATAATCACCCGATGGTTTTCCGTCTTTTCCAAAAGGAACAAAAGCCACAAAATAGCCACCTTGTTTTAATGGAGCTCTGTTCCAAGAACCATGAAAACAGATAAAGGCACCGTTTTTGTATTTGGCAGGAAATTGATTTCCTGTATAAAACATCAAGGCATTTGGAGCCCAGTGAGCTGGAAACGCCATAATTGGTTTGTCTTTTCCTTCACAAACTCCTTGCGTTTTGGTATCTCCTCCGTATTCTGGATTAAGGATTTTTTTATTTTGAAAACGGTCGTGGTAACAATATGGCCAACCAAAATCTGAACCTTTTTTCAATAATAAAAATTCTTCAGAAGGCAATTCTGCACTTTGTTCTGCATTGTACATCTCTGGGAATAAAGTAGTCAATTGGTCACGTCCGTGTTGCATTCCGTACAATTCTCCCTCTTCTTTATTCCAAGCTAATCCAACAATATTACGGATTCCTGTGATATAACGGAAGCCGTCAGCGTGTTTTTGATTTTTCTTGTTTGCATCAAATTGCCAAACGCCACCGTGCCAATCTAAAATTGGACAAGGCATCATTCCTTTTGAGCCTTTGGTACGGTTTTTCTCTTGACAAGCATTTGAAGGAGCTCCAAAAGTCACGTAAAGATGTCCTTTGTCGTCCAGAGCTAAAGATTTTGTCCCATGTTCTCCGTACAATTCTAATCCTGTAACAATTGTTTCTGGCTTAGATTCGTCAGGAATACCGTTTTTCATTGGATAACGTGATACCGAAGAATCAGAAGAAGCATACAAATAACCATTTCCGATAGCGATTCCTGTTCCTACAAAATTTCCGAAACCTTTTGTTTCGTCGGCTTTTCCGTCGCCGTTGGTATCTTTCAAAATGATAGTTCCTTTACCATCTTTCAATTTACTCAGACGAACATAAATATCACCTTTTTCGCTCACCGCAATATGGCGAGCTTTTCCCACACCTTCAGAAACGACTATTGCTCCAAAACCCTTTGGCAGTGTAATTCCTCCATTATCAGCATCAGCCTTTAGTTTTTGATTTTTATTTGGAGTTTTATCCATTGGCTTAAAACTTATGAAAAGTGTTGCCAACGAAACAGATAAGATTAGATGTTTCATTTTAGAGTTTGTGTTTAAAATATAAATTTACAGATAAACTATAAAAGTATAACTAATGTTCTGCCCTGATTTTGGGCAAAAGGTGGTAAACTGTATGCCTTAAACTGTGAATATAAACTTTGTGGAGTAGGCATTAAATACCGTAATAAGCTATATAGTAAGTAATAGGCAATAACCATTAAATAAATACGATGATGAGCGTATCGCCTACCGCCTAAAACTCAAAGCAATTTATAGTAATTTTCAATTTTAACTTCTTCAAGAAAAAATTTAAAAAATCTATGAAAAAAAAAACAAGCCTTTTTCATTCAACTGTTTCTGTTACCTTTGTACAATTTTTGGAGATACGTTATTGAATTATGAGATATGAGGTATGAAGTATGAGGTTGTAGGTTTTTAATCAAATTTAATATTGAATGGTAAATGATGAAACTTAAAAAGTAGATGATTTCCCAGTTTATTAGAGACTATACACACTTTTACTGATAACCAATAACTGATTAACCAATAACTGATTTCCCCTTCCATTCTCAAAAAAATAACAAGAAAGTGCCAAAGAATACTTCTATTAAGTCCGTTCTTATTATCGGTTCAGGTCCAATCATCATCGGTCAGGCTTGCGAGTTTGATTATTCAGGTTCTCAGGCGGCTCGTTCGTTGCGTGAAGAAGGTATCAAGGTTGCCTTGATAAATTCCAATCCAGCCACGATTATGACTGACCCCCTCAATGCCGATTACGTTTATTTGAAACCCCTCGATAAAAATTCAATTATCGAAATCTTAGAAAAACACCAAGCAGAAGGAATTCCAATTGATGCCGTTTTACCAACAATGGGTGGTCAGACGGCATTAAATTTAGCTATCGACTGTGATGCAGCGGGCGTTTGGCAAAAATATGGTGTTGACATTATTGGGGTAGATATCAAAGCTATCGAAACCACAGAAGACCGTGAGAAATTCCGTTTAAAAATGATTGAGATTGGTGTGGGTGTTTGTAAAGGACGTACTGCTCGCTCATTTTTGGAAGGAAAAGAAATTGCTCAGGAAACAGGTTTTCCATTGGTAATTCGTCCTTCATTTACTTTAGGTGGAACTGGCGGAGGATTTGTTCATGACCCCAAAGATTTTGACGCAGCACTTAACAAAGGGTTGCACGCATCACCAACTCACGAAGTTTTGGTGGAGCAGTCAATCATGGGTTGGAAAGAATACGAATTAGAATTATTACGTGACAATTTAGGAAACGTAATCATTATTTGTTCGATTGAGAACTTCGACCCGATGGGAATTCACACGGGAGACTCAATCACGGTTGCACCAGCACAAACGTTACCTGATACAATTTATCAGAAAATGCGTGATATGGCAATCAAAATGATGAATGCTATCGGTCAATTTGCAGGTGGTTGTAACGTTCAGTTCTCATTAAATCCTGATACTGACGAAATTATCGCTATCGAAATTAACCCACGTGTTTCTCGTTCATCAGCCTTAGCTTCAAAAGCAACGGGTTATCCAATTGCAAAAATTGCTGCTAAAATGGCAATCGGTTACAATTTAGATGAATTGACCAATGCCATTACAGGTTCAACTTCGGCATTTTTTGAGCCAGCACTTGACTATGTGATTGTAAAAGTACCACGTTGGAATTTTGACAAATTCAAAGGAGCAGACAAGACTTTAGGTTTACAAATGAAGTCGGTTGGTGAAACAATGGGTATTGGTCGCAATTTCCAAGAAGCTCTTCAAAAGGCTTGTCAATCGCTTGAAATTAAGCGTAACGGAATGGGAGCAGATGGCAAAGGGTTACGTGACCAAGACGCAATCATGCACTCATTGGCAAACCCTTCTTGGAATCGTCTTTTCCACATTTATGATGCCTTCAAATTGGGTATTTCGTTCAAAACGATTCAGCAAACTACTAAAATTGACAGATGGTTTTTATACCAAGTAGAAGATTTAGTAAGAGTTGAAAACGAAATGGAGAAATATTCACTTCATTCAATTCCTACTGAATTATTAGAAGAAGCCAAACATAAGGGTTTTGCTGACCGTCAGATTGCCTATACACTTCGTTGTATGGAGTCTGAGGTTTATGACAAACGTAATAGCTTAGGAATCAAGCGTGTATATAAATGTGTAGATACTTGTGCGGCAGAATTTGAAGCGAAAACACCATATTTTTATTCAACATTCTCGCAAGGTTCTGAAACATTAGATAACGAATCGGTAGCAACTAATAAGAAGAAAATTGTTGTTTTAGGTTCAGGTCCAAACCGTATTGGACAAGGTATTGAGTTTGACTATTCATGTGTACACGGAATTTTGGCGGCAAAAGAAGCTGGTTATGAGGCAATTATGATTAACTCAAATCCAGAAACCGTTTCAACAGACTTTGACATTGCTGATAAATTATATTTCGAGCCAGTTTTCTGGGAACACGTTTACGATATTATTCAGCACGAAAAACCAGAAGGTGTTATTGTTCAATTAGGTGGACAGACAGCTCTGAAATTAGCAGAAAAATTATCGAAATACGGTATCAAAATCATTGGAACATCTTTTGAAGCCCTTGATTTAGCAGAAGATAGAGGTGCATTCTCAGCTTTATTGCAAGAAAATGAAATACCTTTCCCTCAATTTGGTGTTTGCGAAGACGCAGATAATGCCGCAGAATTAGGTCGTCAATTAGGTTATCCATTATTGGTTCGTCCTTCTTATGTATTGGGTGGGCAGTCGATGAAAATTGTTATCAACGAGCAAGAATTAGAACAACACGTAGTTGATATTTTAAGAGATATTCCAGGAAATAAAATCTTGCTCGACCATTTCTTAGAAAATGCCATTGAAGCCGAAGCTGATGCCATTTGTGATGGTGAAGATGTTTATATCATCGGAATCATGGAGCATATTGAGCCAGCAGGTATCCACTCAGGAGACTCGCACTCGGTACTTCCTCCTTTTGATTTATCTGAAAATGTTATCAAACAAATCGAAGACCATACTCGCAAAATCGCCGTAGCTCTAAAAACTAAAGGTTTATTAAACATTCAGTTTGCGGTAAAAGACGAAGTGGTGTATATCATTGAAGCCAACCCACGTGCTTCACGTACTGTGCCATTTATTTGTAAAGCTTACCAAGAGCCTTATGTAAATTATGCTACGAAGGTAATGTTGGGAGCTAAGATTAAAGATTTCAACTTCCAACCAAAGAAACACGGTTGGGCAATCAAGATTCCTGTATTCTCATTCAATAAATTCCCGAATGTAAATATGGAATTAGGGCCAGAGATGAAATCAACAGGTGAGGCAATTTACTTCATTGATTCTCTGAAAGATGATTTCTTCAGAAAAGTTTATGGAGAAAGAAACTTATACCTTTCGAGATAATCATTTGGTAATGAATAGATAGATAGAGACAAGGCAATGCCTTGTCTCTATTCGTTTAGGGGTAAATATTTCGTTATTTCGGTAATATTCAGAGCCATAATTTTCAAAAACCTATCCTGTTTTTAGTATTTTATCCATAAATTTGTATTGAATCAGACCAAAAGATTCATCAATCCTTACTCATAAAACTTCAATAATGACTTCTGACAAGTTATATCATCTACCTGTTATGCTTCAAGAGTGTCTTGATGGGTTAAATATTCGCCCTGATGGGGTTTATGTGGATGTTACTTTTGGCGGCGGCGGTCACTCAAAAGCAATTCTCGAACGCTTAGGAGAAAAAGGCAAACTTTATGCTTTTGACCAAGATCCAGATGCCAAACAAAATTCTCTCGCTTTTGCCGACAGTCGCTTCACATTTATTGAAGCTAATTTCCGAAATATTAAAAAATATTTGCGTCTTTATGGTGTCAAAAAAGTGGATGGAATCTTAGCTGATTTTGGTATTTCATCACACCAAATTGATGAGCCTTCACGTGGTTTTTCTACTCGTTTTGAGGGAGATTTAGATATGCGAATGAACCAAAAAGCGGAGGTTTCAGCTTTCACAATCATAAATGAATATACCGAAGCTCAACTGCATAAAATATTGGGAATGTACGGCGAAATTAAAAATGCCAAAACGCTCGCCAATGCCATTTGTACCGCTCGGATGAACGCTCCCATTAAAACAACTGGTGAATTTAAAGCTATCTTAGAAAAATATGCTCCCAAATTCAAAGAGTTTAAATATTTTGCTCAAGTTTTCCAAGCTATCAGAATTGAGGTAAATCAGGAGTTAGACGTAATTCAAGAGTTTTTAGAGCAAGTGCCTGATTTGTTGAAAGATACCGAAAGTAGATTGGCAATAATGACTTTCCATTCTTTAGAAGATAGATTGGTTAAAAACTATATTAAAGCAGGCAATTTTAATGGAGAATTAGACAGAGACATCGTTTTTGGAACAATAACCAAACCATTAGAAGGTATTACGAGAAAACCCATTGAGGCATCTCCTGAAGAATTATCGTCAAATAATAGAAGTAGAAGTGCAAAGCTAAGAGTGGCAACGTTATTCAGTTAGTGAATTGTGATTGAGTGAATTAGTGATTTATCCACAAAGTAACATTACTACACAAAATTATTAAATCATAACTAAGAAGTTAATAAGTTGTAAATGAGAAGGTTGTCGGTTGAAATTGTAGCGTCCTGAAATCACTAACTCACAATTCACTGATTCACAACTATTAAAAATATGGCAAAGAACGTTTCAAAAAAACAAAATAGAGAATCCTCTTCTTATCGCCCCAATAGAGGCGTTTTTGCATTTTTCGACCGTGTATTTAATATGGATAAAATTTTGGGAGGAGTATTTCCAGCCTCTCAATTACGGTATATCGTCTGGATTTCTGGATTGATTGTAATCTATATTATTTCTTCGCTCAATGCTGAAAGTTTAATTCATAGAATCGACAAAATGAAGTCGGAAGTAGAAGAAGCCAGAGCCGATTATACCACTCAAAAGGCTGATTTTATGAAAGCTGGGAAGCAATCTGAAATTATCAAAAGAGTTGAGCCAATGGGCTTACAAGAAAATAAAACACCGCCAACTAAGATAATTGTAAAGGAGTGATAAGATATGAATGATGAGTGAAAACATAACTCATTGTTCATCTCTTTCACTTATCATTCATAATAAAATGAACATTAAAAAAGACATCATATTAAGGGTTCGCCTCATGTTTTTGTTCATCCTACTTTTTGCAGTAGGAATTGTTTGGCGTATCGTACAGTTACAAACTATTGAGGGAGAAGAATGGCGAGAAAAAGCCAAAAAAGTGTATGTAAAAAAACGGGTAGTTGAGGCTGTTCGAGGTAATATTTACGCTGCTGACGGAAGTCTTTTAGCAACATCATTGCCAAAATATAAGCTGGGTTTTGACCCGATGGTGTCAAGACTTAACAAAACCAATGGCAAAATCTACGATGAAGGAATTAACCAATTGTGCCACTTATTAGCCGACTTTTACGGAGATAAAGACTGGAAAGATTATTATTCAATGATTGACTTGGCTAAACGGGACAAAGTTAGTTACATCCGTCTGAATGATAAGAAACTTGATTTTCAACAGAAAAAGGCAATGGAAACATGGCCGATTTTTAGAGAAGGAAAGTTTAAAGGTGGTGTTGTTTTTGAAAAGTCTAATGAACGTTATAATCCATTTGGAAAAATGGGTTTTAGAACTATTGGATACAAAAAAGAAAAAGAAAAAGTAGGAATTGAAAATAGTTTTGACCCGCAGTTAGCAGGAACAAATGGTAAAGGAAATTTTGAAAAAATTGTAGGTGGAAGTTGGCGACCAATTGATGGTGGTGAAGAGTCTATTCCAGTTCCAGGAGTTGATATTTATACAACGATTGATGTAAATATTCAAGACGTTGCAGAAACGTCGCTCATGAAATATTTACGTCAATTAAGTGCTGATAAAGGTTGTGTAGTAGTAATGGAAGTGGAAACGGGTGAGATAAAAGCCATGACAAACTTGACTCGGTTACGTGATACCTTAGCATTTGCGGAAACATATAATCATGCCGTTTTGGGTTTATCTGACCCTGGTTCTGTATTCAAGTTACCGTCGATGGTAGCTATGATGGAAACAGGCGGATTATCCAATGAAGAATGGGTACACACAGGAGATGGCACCATGAAGATTGGCTCAAAATTGTTGAGAGATACAAAAGCCTATGGAACAATTACGGCTCAGGAGGTTTTTGAACATTCATCAAACGTTGGAACGGCTAAATTGATGTTGAGATATTATAAAGATAAAGAAAACGAATATTATAATAAACTGCATCAATTTCACTTAGACGAACCCTTAAACTTCCAACTGCGTCCAGATGCAAAACCTGTGATTAATCGCCCCAAAGCAGGTGATTTGACAGCAATGCCTTGGAACTCTATTGGTTATGGAACGTCAATAACACCATTGCAAATGTTGGCTTTTTATAATGCCATCGCAAATGACGGAAAGTGGATTCAACCAATTATTGTAAAACATACAAAAATTGCAGACAAAATAGAAGATGATTATAAAATTTCACAAGTAAAATACGACGAGCCATTATGTAGTAAAGAAACTTTGGCTAAAGTAAAAAAAATGCTTGAAGGAGTCGTAGAAAGAGGAACTGCTTCAAATATTAAAAATGATTTGTATAAAATAGCGGGAAAAACAGGAACATCTCGTAAATTGATAAATGGACAATACCGAGAAGGAATGTATTATACATCATTTATCGGATATTTTCCAGCAGATGCTCCTAAATATAGTTGTGTTGTGATGATTGATAATCCTCGTGGCGTAAAACAAGAGGCACTCTTTGCAGCAGAAGCATCAGCACCAGTTTTTAAAGAAATTGCAGATAAAATTTATGCTTGCGACATTAGAATGCACAAATTATTAGCCGCAAAGAAACCAAGTTCAAAACAGTTTGCCACCAAAAAGCAAGTAGCACATACAGCTGATATAAAAACTATTTGTGAAGAATTTAAAATTGAAAAAATTCCAACCAACGAAGGATGGTCTATCGTAAGGGGTGATGGAGGAATATTAGAGTACCAAACACATCAAAATCCAAAAGAACGTATGCCCGATACCAGAGGAATGACTTTGAAAAATGCCTTGTATGTACTTGAAAACAAAGGTTATAAAGTTAATTTTCAAGGTGTTGGGAAAGTAGTGAGTCAATCTATTCCACCTGGAGTAAGTGCAATTAAAAATCGAACTATTAGTTTAATTTTAAATTAAATTTGCGAAAAACTTACCGAAGTGGTGAATGCCTAAAGTATTTTTGGAAACTTAACCCTAATTATTATATGTCATTATTTAAAAAAACATCTGAAAATAGTGATTCAGATTCTTCTAATCAAGTATTACTACGTAATGGATTACTTGGTTTATTGTTGCTTGGAGTGCTTTATTTGTTTTATAATCAGTTTGGACAAAACAAGAAAACGGATTTGCAAGTAAGTCAAATTCAAATGAATGCCGAGGAAATCAAAATGATTAATACTGACCTTGAACGTCTCAGAGATGATATCAAAGATAACCGTAACAATATTCAAGAAAAGCAGAAAAAGATAGATGAATTACAAACAAAATTAGAGAAAATATCGACAGAACAGACTGCTAAAAACGAAGAAGAACGTGCCACAATGATGGCTTTATTAAAGAAACAAATAGCTCAACTGTCGGTAGATAAAGCAAAATTACAAGCTCAAATGACCAAAACAATTGGTGAATATGAAGTAAGAATTGCTAATTTTCAGAAGATTTTACAGGAAAAAGATAGTATTATTTCATACCAAAAAAATACGATTCAAGACTTAGAAAGTACCGTTGCCATCAAAAAAGCAGAATTTAACGAACTACAAGGCGAACTCAAACAAACAGATGAAATTTTAGATATTTTGGATAATAAAATTCACGTTACAGTAACAAATGTTGGATTTTATGCCAATGGTTTTGATGATGCAGATAATGAATTGTCAGATACAAAGAATAAAAAAGATGTTGCTGAAATGGGAATTTATTATGCACTCAGTAGAAAACTGAAGTCTAACGAAAGATTAATTACAGAGCTATCACTACCCAATAATGCCATCGTCGGAAAGCGAGAATTCAATAGTAAAGACATTGAGAATATAGAAAAACAATCAGATAAAAGTGGTGTTGACCGTCCTTTGAGTATTAGAGTTCAGAAAGGGTCATTTGATGTACCCATGAAAGTGAATTTCTATATTAAAGTAGGTTCTGGAGAAAAACGTACATTCTTGATAGATTCAAAATTAATTACAGACTTGAAAGCTAAACAGGTTTATTAATAACCATAACTTGAAAACTATACAGTCAATTATTTAAAATAATGAGCTATGAACTTAGAAATATCATTACAGGAGTTATCGAAATTGCAGAAGGAAATCTTATCCAAACAATCCTCTTTTTCCTTAGAGCAAGCAAAAGAACAAGTGGAAAGATTGAAAAATCAGAACTCATCAGTAAAGAAGATGAAATAGCTTATTTGGTAAATTATGCTAATGCTAATGATTTGTGGTATGAGTCATTGGATGAGAATACTTATATTGGTGAAGGAGCAGAGCAAAAAGTATATCTAAATGATGATGGTAAATCGGTTGTAAAAATTAATGATGCAATCTTTTATTCTTCTTGGGAGGAGTATTTCATTAGTCTATTAGCTCATAATTTTCTATTCCCTACAACATCATATCAATTATTAGGTTTTTATAGAGACACAAATGCTTTTTATGCTGTTGTTCAACAACCCTTTATTGAATCTACTGAGGCTACTGACTTAGACTTAGTTAGGCTTTTTTTAGAGAAAAATGGGTTTCAACACAAAAGAAACAACGATTACTTCAATATTGCATTAGGAATCATTTTAGAAGATTTGCATGATGAAAATGTTCTTACCAATAAAGGCGTTTTCTTCTTCATTGATAGTGCAATATATCTCATGTAATTTTAAATAGACATCAAAATTACCAAACCCCCGCCAAAATCGGGGGTTTATATTTACCAAATATTATGAAAACATTATCTCAACTAACCTCATCACTCAAAAAGAAAAATATTATCGGAAACGCTGATATAACGATTTCCGAAATCATTATTGACTCTCGTAAAGTATCGGAAGGTTCAATGTTTGTGGCTTTGAAAGGTACACAAGTGGACGGACACACTTTTATAGCCAAAGCTATTGAGATGGGAGCAAAGTCAATTCTTTGCGAAGATTTACCCGAAAATAAGGCTGACAATGTTGCTTATATTCAAGTGCCAGATGCTTCTGAGGCTTTGGGATATATGGCTTCTGAATTTTACGATAATCCTTCTAAAAAACTGAAATTAGTTGGTATCACAGGGACAAACGGCAAGACAACCACCGTTACTTTGTTGTTTCGTTTGTTCCGTGCTTTGGGTTATCGTTGTGGGTTAATTTCGACGGTGCAGAACCAAATTGATGATGACGTTATTCCTTCCACACATACCACGCCAGATGCCGTCAATTTGAATAAATTATTGGCAGAAATGGCTCAAACAGGTTGTACACACGCATTTATGGAAGTAAGTTCGCACGCTGTGGTACAGCATCGTATTACGGGCGTAACGTTTTCGGGTGGAATTTTCTCGAATATTACCCACGACCACCTTGATTTTCATGGAACATTTGATAATTATATCAAAGCTAAAAAAGGCTTTTTTGATGCTCTTCCTAAAACGGCTTTTGCTCTGACTAATATCGACGACCGTCGTGGAGGCGTGATGTTACAAAATACCAAAGCAAGCATCAATACTTATTCTTTGGAAACCCTTGCCACTGTAAAAGGACGTATTATTTCGGATAGTATTTATGGGTTGCAAATGGAAATTGATAATCAAGATATTCATTTTCAATTGATTGGAACATTCAATGCCTATAATTTGATGGCAATTTACGGTGCGGCAGTTTTGCTTGGTGAAGACAAAAACGAAGTTTTGGTGCAAATGTCTGCTTTGCAAACTGCTCCAGGACGTTTTGAACAAATAGTTTCGGTGAAAGACCAAAAAGTGGGAATTGTTGATTATGCACACACGCCCGATGCTTTGGAAAACGTTTTGAAAACCATCAATCAAATTAAAGATGGTAATCAGCAAATTATTACAGTTGTAGGTTGCGGAGGAAATCGTGATGCGACCAAACGCCCAATCATGGCAAAAATCGCCTGTGAATTATCCAATAAAGTGATTTTGACTTCCGATAATCCACGTAATGAAGACCCTGCCGAAATTTTGGAACAAATGCGTAAGGGAATACCACCAATTGATTTCAAGAAAACAAAAATTATTGAAGACCGAAAAGAAGCTATTTTGTTGGCTGTCAGAGAATTAGCAGATGCAGGAGATATAATTTTAGTAGCAGGAAAAGGGCATGAAAACTACCAAGAAATCAAAGGAGTGAAATATCATTTTGATGATAAAGAAATCTTGGCAGAAGCCTTTGGAGTTTAGTTACTCAATTGATGAACAAGCAATAAAAGATAATTGAATGGTCCACGAACTACCACATTTTTACGAGATGGTAATGGATAAACCGATAAAATTTCTTTGATGTAATTTGACAAATTAGAAATAAAATTCATGTAGATAGAGATTTAGTTTTTGAATGATGTCATAAAATTACGGCTAAAAATTGATAAAGTAACTACCGTTTCCTCAATGTGAGAAAATTACAATTTATACTTGTTATAAGTCAGCATTTTGTAATATTATTCCTTTTACAACAAAATCATTGATTCATAAAATTATGATTTTGTTGTAAATTGCATCATGCAATCCTTAAAATTTCAAGAAGAAGTTACCGTTTTTGCCGACGTGATTATCCCCGTCGCCATTCCGAATTTATATACCTACCGAGTGCCTCGTGAGTACGCTACCAGTATCTGCGTAGGGGCGAGAGTCATTGTGCAGTTTGGTAAAACGAAGGTCGTGACGGCGGTAGTGGCGAAACTTCATAATAAACCTCCCGAAAAATATCAGGCAAAATATGTGCTTGAATTATTGGATGATGCTCCGTTGGTGACACCTCAACAAATTGAGTTATTTCATTGGATTTCAGAATATTATATGTGTACGGTTGGTGAAGTGCTGAACGTGGCATTGCCGTCTGGACTCAAAATATCAAGCCTTTCAAAAGTTCAATACAATCCCGAATTTTCGTATCCAGACCTCCTGACAGAGCGTGAAACTGACATTATTGAAGAGTTGAAAAAACATCAATCCTTGAATTATGATGAACTCGCTCGTTTTGCCGAAGTCAAGAATGTTTATCACATTATTAAGTCGCTGATTCAGAAAAAAGCCATTATTGTTTTTGAAGAAGTTCGAGAGAAATATTCGCCCAAAATTCTAAAAAAAGTCCGTTTAACTTCTTTTTATGAAGACGTAAGTTATCTAAAAATTTTGTTGGGAGAATTAGAAAAAAAGCCTCAGCAATTAGATGTTTTGCTTCATTATCTTCGCTACGTTCCTGTGTTGCGTTCGCCAGAATTGAATCGTAAAGGTTTAGAAAAGAGTGCTTTAACGAAAGCAGAGGTTTCTGATAGTGCGATAAAAACACTTGTCAAAAATGGCATTTTAGAGCAGTTTGAAATTGTAGTAAGTCGTTTTGAGGAAGACCTTGATTTTGTGGAAGCTCCAACGCCTACACTTTCTACTTCGCAAGAAAAGGCTTTTTCTGAAATCATGAATAGTTTTCAAGAAAAGGACACAACGCTTCTACACGGAATTACGGGAAGTGGCAAAACGGAGGTGTATATTAAGCTGATTGAGCAAGTTTTAGAGAGCGGTTCGCAAGTTTTGTATCTCCTGCCAGAAATTGCTTTAACCACCCAAATTGTAGTGAGATTACGGAAAGTTTTTGGCGATAAAATGGGTATTTATCACTCAAGATTTTCTGATAATGAGCGTGTAGAAGTTTGGAAAGGCGTTGTTTCTGGTAAATTTTCCTTTGTAGTTGGGGTGCGTTCTGCCGTGTTTTTACCTTTTGATAATTTGGGTTTAATCATCGTGGACGAAGAACACGAAACGTCTTATAAACAATTTGACCCTGCTCCACGCTATCACGCTCGTGATGTGGCGGTGGTGATTGCCCATCGACAAAAAGCGAAAGTTTTGTTGGGTTCAGCTACGCCTTCCATCGAAAGTTTTTATAATGCCCAAACCAATCGTTATGGTTTTGTGGAAATGAAGGAACGTTTTGGAAATACACAATTGCCTGATATTGAGTTGATTGATATTAAGATTGCTCGAAAACAGAAGATGGTAAAAGGCGATTTTTCGGACTTGATGTTAGACCGAGTTCGGCTAAATTTAGAGAAAAAAGAGCAAACTATTTTCTTCCAAAACCGTCGTGGATATTCGCCGTATATTCAATGTGAAGACTGCGATACCATTGCATCTTGCAATAATTGCGATGTTAGTTTGACCTATCATTACAATGGGCAAGAATTGCGTTGTCACTATTGCGGACATCACGAACCCATGCCCAGAACTTGTCAGGCCTGTGGTTCGGTAAAGTTGCGGACGAGAGGTTATGGTACAGAAAAAATTGAAGAAGAATTGCAATTAATCTTTCCAACGGCAAAAATTGCTCGTATGGATTTAGATACTACTCGTACCAAAAGTGCATTTCAAACCTTGATAAATGAAGTAGAAAGCGGTGGTGTAGATATGCTCGTGGGTACACAAATGGTGGCAAAAGGACTTGATTTTGAGAAAGTTAGCTTAGTTTGTATTTTCGATGCTGACCGAATGATTCACTTCCCAGATTTCCGTTCGGCGGAAAGAGCATTTCAGTTATTAACCCAAGTTTCGGGGCGTGCGGGTAGGAGAGGAACGCAAGGGAAAGTGCTGATGCAAACCAATAATCCATCGCAAAAAATTCTGAAACAGATTATTGAGAATGACTACGTTGGTTTATATCGTGATGAAATTAAAGAGCGTGAAGATTTTCAATATCCACCTTTTACAAGATTAATTCAGATAACCGTTAAACATATCGACCAACCCATTGCCGAAAAAGCGGCTCAAGAATTAGCTAATAAATTAGCCGAAAAATTGAGTAAACAACGAGTTTTAGGCCCAGAAAAACCATTGGTAGAACGTATCAGAAATCAGTTTTTATTTGAGGTAATGATAAAATTAGAGAAAACCCTCAACCTAAAAGCTGCCAAAGCATTTATTGCCGAAGAAGTAATGAATCTAAGATTATCGAAGGATTTTAAAGGAATTTCGGTGGTAGTTGATGTGGATTGCGGTTGATATTTTAGTAGAGACAAGGCACTGCCTTGTCTACTCGCAATACCTTGTCTACTCGCAATGTATAGCAATCACATACGGCAAGGCAAAATCTAAGCGATTAGTACCTTCAAAAAAATATTTGTAACCAATTCTACCGATTAGACAAGGCAAAATCTAAGCGATTAGTACCTTCAAAAAAATATTTGTAATCAATTCTACCGATTAGGCAAGGCAAAATCTAAGCGATTAGTACCTTCAAAAAAATATTTGTAACCAATTCTACCGATTAGACAAGGCAAAATCTAAGCGATTAGTATCTTCAAAAAAATATTTGTAACCAATTCTACCGATTAGGCAAGGCAAAATCTAAGCGATTAGTATCTTCAAAAAAATATTTGTAGCCAATTCTACCGATTAGACAAGGCGGTGCCTTGTCTCTACAACAACAACAACAAAATGACAGAAAACACCGATAAATTTCAAGGGAAATATCGTATTCCCTCTGCACGACTTCAAAATTGGGATTATGGCACTGATGGTGCATATTTCATCACTATTTGTACTAAAAATCGTATCCACTATTTTGGAAAATGCGAAGATGGTAAAATGAAATTATCTACTGAAGGAGCTATTGTTCAAGGCTTTTGGTACGAAATTCCAAAGCATTTTTCTTTTGTAACTCTTGGCGAATTTATAGTTATGCCAAATCATATTCATGGGGTTTTGATTCTGGATAAAGAGCGTTATAAAGTGGAAACAAATCAAAATTCTAAGGATATAATTTCTGAATTATTAATAGGTAAAACGATTGGGCAAGCTCGTTTGAGAAATCAAGGTAGTGATACAGTTTCTTCCATCATTGGTTCTTATAAATCTATCTGCACAAAGCATATTAATAAAACCTTTCCCTCTTTAGAATTTGGTTGGCAAACCAGATTTTGGGATAATATTATCAGGGATGGGCAGTCGTTTGAAAATGTCAGTCAATATATTATCAATAATCCTTTAACGTGGGAAAAGGATAAATTTTTTAATGATACAGGTTTGTAATTTATCTATTTCTATTTGGTAGAGACAAGGCACTGCCTTGTCTCAATGTATTCCGTTCAATGACGTTAGCCAAGTCTCGTTATTTTTTCATATTAGTCCGCTTTTCTACGTTAGCCAAGTCTCGTTATTTTTTCATATTAGTCCGCTTTTCTACGTTAGACAAGGCTTGTTATTTTTTCATATTAGTCCGCTTTTCTACGTTAGACAAGGCAATGCCTTGTCTCTACCATTCACTAACTAATCTGCCATTTATGCTATTTTATTAAGGAAAACCCTTAATTTTCCGTATAAATACCACGAAAATCCATGAAAAAAGTAATTGTTGTTGAAGACCATCAGATTTTGTTGGAGAGTATCAGCTTGCTAATCAGTACCATTCCAGATATTGAATTAGTTGGTAAAGCTTCCAATGGACAAAAAGCTATGCAAATTCTTGAAAAAGAATCAGTTGATTTGATTGTCTCTGACGTGCAAATGCCTGTGATGAATGGAGTGGAATTGGTCTGGAAAGTAAAACAACAGTATCCTCAAATCAAAATTTTGATGCTGACTGTTTCCGAAGATGCTCAAACGATAAAAGACGCTTTACAGGCGGGTGCGGATGGTTTTATTTTCAAATCTGCTGAAAAAGAAGAATTAGAAGAAGCGATTTTAAGTCTAATCAACAACAAAAAATACTTTAGCGACAAAGCGATTTTAAGCCTTGCGGAAGCCCAAAATGAAGTTTATATCTCCGAAAAAGAAGCTCTTAAATCTATCTTGACCGATAGAGAAATCCAAATTCTCAAACTTATTTCTCAAGAATTATCAGGTATTCAAATTGCCGAAAAATTATTTATTAGTCCCACCACCGTAGAAAGTCATCGTAAAAATCTTTTCCAAAAAATTGGCGTAAATACCAGCGTTGGCTTGGTAAAATATGCTTTGAAACACGGCATACTTTAATAAAATCCCTAAAATTAAGGATTGACATTCGGCTTAGACAATTCCTAAATTTACTCCCATAAAACAATTAAAGCAACAACAAGATGAAACAGACTATCCTTTCCCTACTCGTACTCATTGCGGTTATTTTTACATTTTCTTGTAATACTGCCGTTGAACCATCGTCTAAAAATTCAGCACGAACGGCGGCTATCACTACGCAAAAGGTTATTCTTTTGTACGGAAATTATTCGCTTGTTAAAAATAATACGCTCATAGAATTAGTGGATGGAAACAATGTATTACAGCTTCCTGTATCGTCATTATTAGACGGGAAGGCTCTTTTTGGAGATAATGCAACGAACAAATTTCAAGGGCCTTTACTTTTTAAAAATGAAGGCTCAACTTATAAGTTGATTAGTAGTTTCTTGAAATTATCGGGTGCTGGATATTCAGCAAATAAATTATCCCCAGATGGTTCTGCTGGAATTGTTATTCCGAGAAACCCTCCAGGATGTGGCGTTGGTGGTTGTCCAGGAATGCCGAGTCGGCAGATGCTCACGATGGAGGTAAATATTGCCGTTCCAATAACGACTGAAGCAACTACTCGATAAATTATCTTATTAGAAAGGTTATAAAATACCTCTTAATCAGCATTAAGAGGTATTTTTATGTCAAAATTTGCTCCTTTCGTATTTCCAAAATCACAAGCAAAATTCCCATTCAAAGCTTCAATTCTTGATTTAATATTTTCCATACCATTCCCCAAATTTCCAGTGTTATTACCCAAACCAATGCCATTATCTTTTACTTGCAAACTAAAATAATCGTCTTGATTTACCATTAAGATTGTGGCTTTTGTGGCTTCTGAATGTTTGATGATATTGTTAATTAATTCTAAAATAATGCTGTAAACATTCAACTCAATTTGCACAGGCAAACGCCTTTCCATTCCTTGGGCTTCAAGACTAAAAGATAATTGTTTATTAAGATTTATTTTGGCTAAAAGTTGCTCAATGGTTGTTAAAAGTCCGTCTTTTTCTAAACCTGCTGGCATAATATTATGCGAAATATTCCTGACTTCTGAATACGCATTTTTAATCATTTCACGCACATTTTTGTAGATTTTTTGGTCATTATCCGATAATGTTTTACCACTAATAGCTTGCATACTCATATTTACTGCCGACAAAAGACTGCTTACATTATCATGCAATTCAGATGCAACTCGCTTACGTTCAATGCTTTGTCCTGTAAAAAGGGCAGTTTTGATTTCTTCATTTTTATTGATTAACTCTTGATTTGCCAAAGCCAATTCTTGGGTGCGTTGTGTTACCCTATATTCCAAATTCTGATTGGCATTTTCTAATTGTTCTTGAGCCAACATGATTTGGGTTTTTTGAGATTCAATTTGTTGATTTTTTGTGTTCAATTTCCGATTATTCCAAAATAGAACACTCGCCAAAATCAAGGCTAAAATTCCACCTAAAAGAAATAGATTTCTGGTTTGAGAAATTTGTTGTTTTTGGGTTTTTTCTTCCAATAATTCAATATTTTGTTTTTGTAACTGGCTTTCTTTGAGCGTGTTGTCGTATTCAAATTGCAAGGATTTTATTCTGCTTTGGGTACTTTCGGTTGAGATACTATCTTTTAGCGTCATGAATTTTTCATGATACTTCAGGGCTTCGTGGTTATTTCCTTGAGCTTTATAGGCTTCATAAAGTAGTTTATAAGAAGTTGGTAAGTAATTTTCTCCACCTTGTTGTTTTACTACTTTTTGAGCTTCCAATATCATTGGAATGGCTTTTTTGTATTCTTTTTGGGCAATAAAAACTTCGGCAATATCAATTTGAGTGACGGCATGATTAATACTTTGAGGTTCATAATATTTGAGTAAATCCTTGAATAATTGATGTGCTTGTTCGTAGTTTTTTGTCTCAAATGCTACTTTTCCTAAATAATAAAAAGATAACGATATGAAGTCATTATCTTTTAGTTTTAAGGCTAAAATCTCCATTTCTTGGAAGTGATTTTTAGCCTTTTTAAAGTATTTTTGATTAAGATAAATACTACCCAAATTATTTAAACTCGCCAAAGTCTCATTATTGTCTTTTCGTTTTTTGGCTAATAATAGTGCTTCATTGCCAAATTTTAAGGCTTTTGTATAATCTCCTAAACCAATATAAGCTTCTGTTAAATATCGCTTGCTATCCAAAACCCTTTTTTCATCATTACTTTTTTCGGCCATGCCGAGTGCTTTATAATAATTTTGGGCAGCCATAAAGTGATTGCCTTCCAAGCCGTACAAATACCCAAAATAATTATAGCTATGAATAATGTTTGTCTCGATACCTCGCTTTTCGGAAATCGCTAAGAGCTGTTTGGTATAAAACAAAGCGGAATCAGTATTGATAAAAGTATAGTGATACATCAAAACCTTCACCTTTCTCGACCACAACGTGTCACGAGTATAGGATTCGGGCATTTCTTCCATTTTTTTCAATTCATTTTTCAGTCGGTCAATAGTTCCCCTTTGTCCGAAGGTTGAGAAATTGAACAATAGCAAAAACAGTAGTAGTGTGTTTTTCATGGAGGTTATTTCATAATATTTTCAAATATCCCTAAAATTAGGGATATGATTTCCCCTAAATTAAGGATTTACATTTTTAGTGATTCAAGAGAACTTTGTTTGGTAAAAACATACCTCACAAAGTCATGATAAGCCCTACTCAAAATACTCGTTTTTTCTTGTTGCCCAATAAGCACAAGCGGAAAGATAAAATTCCGTTTGATGATATTCTTTATTTAGAAGGCAACATCAATTATACGCTGATTCACCTCTATAATGGCAAGGTGAAAATTTCTCCAAGAACCCTTCTGTATCATATTCAGCACTCATTAAACGATTCATTCATTCGGATTCATCGTGCTTTTTGTGTTAATAAAAGATATGTGAAAGATACGCAAGAACTTGATATAAAGCGTATTACGCACCTTTTTTTAAAAGATGAAACGCAATTGCCAGTTTCTCGTAGAAAGCGAAATGCTCTGCAAGAGTTATGAATTATGAGGTATGAGTTTTTGGACTCAAAGTCCAATCCCAAAATATAAACTAACAATTAATCCAAACGAAAAAATGAAAAAGATTTATTATATATCGACAATTCTGCTGTGCGTATTCTTACAAACAGCCAATGCCCAAATGGGGGTAAATTCAACGGGAGCAGTACCTAATTCATCGGCGATGTTGGACGTGAGTAGTACAACTAAAGGTTTTTTGATGCCTCGAATGACGACTGTTCAACGAAATGCCATTGCCTCACCAGCCAATGGATTGATGGTTTATGATACCGATGTCAATGAAATTTTCACTTATAATTTTGGTTGGGGAAGAGCTACCTCTCGCAATGCCCCGCTTACTTTATATGCTCCTTCGATTCCATCGGGTACTAATGCCATCGTTGGGATTGGGCCATCTGCTGTATCATCTGCGGCAGGTATTAGAGGAGAAGCTCAGGGATTAGGTCAAGTTTCTGGAGTTTATGGAATATCAACAAACGTTGGAATTACAGGCAATACTTATGGCGTACGTGGACATAATAGCACTTTAAATTCCTTTGGTTATGGTGTTTATGGTACTCATGCGGGGACGGGTGTTGCCATTGTCGGAGAGTCAGTTTCTGGCGATGGAATAATTGGTTATGCCAATAAAATCAATCCAACGGTTAATACAAGTGGCGTAATTGGGCGAAATCAATCAAATAATGGGATTGGATATGGTGTTCAAGGGGTTCATGTAGGTAGTGGAGCTGGCGTTTCGGGCGTGTCTTCATTTGGAGATGGTATCATTGCAGAAACAGGAGCTACTTTCGTTAGTGGGAAAGCCGCAGTACAAGCTATTGGAGGTAATGCACGTGGTGTTAGAGCCTCTTCTACCACTACTGCCATTGAAGGGTTTGGCGATGCTACGGGAGTTTGGGGTATGTCAATAGCTGGTACAGGAACTTATGGTGCAACTAATTCATTCAGAGGTGTTTGGGGTAGAGGACTCACCACGGGTGATGGTGTGTACGGTGATGCTTCGACGGGAAAAGGAGTTTATGGTAAATCGACTTCATCTGGTTTGGGTGTTTTGGGAGAAAGTGTATCAGGCGTTGGGGGTTATTTTACGAGTAATTCAGGCGATGCGGGTTATTTCCAGTCAACATCTGGCAAAGGTTTAACGGCTACCTCTTCGAGTGGTTCGGCAATTTATGCAGATAATACGTCTGCCATTGCTCCTGTTGCTCAATTTGTTAATTTGTCGGGAGGAACGGCTTTAAGTGTCATTGCTCAAACGGCTCTTGATATTGCAGGAGGAATTAGAGTTTCGGGAGCTGCCAGTACAAAGGCTGCCTTCAAAATTACAACATCTGCCTCTAATACGTCAGGAAACGTTTTGACAATTCCGAACACTACACTTGCCAATAACTCTACGGATATTTTGCTCGTTACTCACGCTTTTGGAACATATCTCAATAAACCATTTGGCGTATATTGGACAGGAGCAAGTTGGGGTATTTATGTGGAAGATTCAACGGCAATGCCAATCGGAACGATATTTAACGTATTGGTTATCAAACAATAAATAGTAGGACAGATTTCCAATCTGTCGTTTATTATACAGGTTTGAAACGTGTGCTACTTTAAAAAACAAAAATCATGAAAAAATATATTATTCTTCTCGTAATATTTTGCGGTGTTTTAGGCTGTTCTAAGTCAAGCGAAGTAACACCCGCAAGCACAACAAGTTATGTATCCATGAAAATTAATGGTGTTTTATGGAAAAGCGATATTGGTGCAGGAGCAATTTCCGCAGGCAATTTTTCGGGAACTGGGGCATTGGAGTCTACAGGGGGAAAAGAGGCTTTATCGATGGCTTTGATTAATTGTGCTACCGTAGGCACGGTTTATAAATTTGAAGATGCCAACGATAGAATTTTTCAATTCATCAAACAAGCATCGAAAGTGAATTATTTTATTGGAAAAGAGATGAAAGGGTCTTCTGGAACATTGACCATTACCAAAACCAAAGCAGTAAATACATTGACTTATGCCAATGCCATATTTTCTGGAACTGCGGTTGGGTCTGACGGTAGCAAAATTGTAATTACAGAAGGAGTTATAGTAAATGCTCAGGTGAATTGATTTTTCGATGTTTGGTAAAATGTTGACTAATAGGAGGTTGATTTTTATTTTGCCAGTTTAATTTCAAAAATTTACTTAAATCAACAGTTTTATTCCCTGAATTAGTCCCATTAAGATAAATGTCCAGCCAATTATTTGTTCAAAACGATTTTGGTTTAGGTATTTAAAAATCTTTTCACGTTGTTTGTAGGCAATGTACGCATAGACATAGTTGAGGGCAAAAGCCCCTGTGCTTGTTCCTAAAACGAAGAATAACTTATTGGTTAGCGTATAGATTTTTAGTAGTTGATAGTTTTGATAATTAACTAAAATAACAATCCAATAGGGGAGAAGTTGAGGATTAAAAAGCGAAAGGAAAAAGCCTTTGCCGACACTATTAATATGATTGGATTCGGTATTTTTAATTTCTGTTTTATTAGTCTTAGATGCGTTTATTTGAACAAAACCTAAGACTAATAAAATAGGAACAACTGCCCACTGCATGATACTAAAAACAGTTGGATATTTCTCGAAAATCATAACCCCTTCTACGGCTAAATATCCATAAATAATTTCTGGAATTACGCCACCCAAAGCCACTAAAAGTCCAATGCCCAATCCCTTTTTTAGGGTCATTTGAATAACCGACAAATTCAATGGTCCAGGGTGAATTGAACCAACGAAACTGATAAAAAATGTGAGGAGGAAAATGAGCATGGAAAGAGATTAAAACTTTAAAACAACCTGCATTTTATCAGCTTTGGCGATTTTTTTATAAAAGTCAATCATTTCTGTGTATGCCGTAGCAGGGTATTTTCCACGATTTCTAACAAATTTTCTAACATAAAACAGTTTGCCATCTTTTATCTGATTATCAGCGTAATAAGTACCAAATTTGCTTTCTAATTTTACCGCTTCTGGTTTGGCTTCTACTTGAATATTTTTGGGTAAAATATACGTTACTGTATCAGTCTCTGTATAAGTGTTTTTCAATTCTACTTCATGTACACGGGGTTTGTCGGATGCAGGCGGAATACTATTTTCTGCCGACATTAAGTTGGGTACCAAAAACATTCTTGTTCCACTTTTCGAGGCACATTTTCTAACGGCTAATGACAATTTAACCGTTGCAGATGGAACACGCTTTTTTTCTTCTTGGATACTAAACTTATTTAATTCAAAACTTGGAATCTCAATCGTATTAAAAAGTGCTTTTTTCTGGTCTTCTATACTCAAAACGGTATTCATATCGGCATAAGTTTCTTGTAAGATACCTGTAAAAACAGTAATTGCTTCAGCAGTAGCGTTGCCATCATCACCCAAATTAACGTCAATTTTTCTGTTTTGTTGATTATCTGAGGCTTTGAGCGTTGGCGTTTTTACTAATTTTCCACCTTCAGGGGTTGCCAAAAGAGCGTATCTGTCGGAGGTGAAAGTGCCTAAATATCCAAATGGATTACTTTGAGAAGTACATTCCAACCAAGCGGTATCAGTTTTCATAGGTACGCACAAAATGACATGATTAAATTGTTGTGAAGGAAAATCTGTTTGAATATCTCTCTGACCATTTCCGCCTTTAATAGAAGCATAAAAAGATTCAATACCAACACTTTTCAAGAGAGCTTTGGTGTAATTCGACAGGGCTTTACAGTCGCCATAGCCTTTTTCTGCTACTTGTTTGGCTTCAAATGGTTGCCAACCGCCAATGCCCAACTGAATGCTGATATACCGAGTTTTTGACTGTAAATATTCGTAAATTTTTTTGGTTTTTAGCATTGGGTCATTAATTCCTACGACCAATTTTTGCACTTCCTGCTTTATGTTTTCGGGTAAAATATCTCGATTTTTTGCTAACAAATTATCAAATTCGCCTAAGTCTTTCCATGTTTTGGCACTACCTCTGAAGCCCTCCGTTTCAAAGTCGGCGGGTGCTGTTAAAACTCCTTTTCCAAAGTGCGTCCATTTCGGAGAATAAGGTTCGTTTTCATACCTTTTCAATCCCTTTACGAGCCATGAATAAGATTTGCCACCTTCTACATCTTCAATCGTTGGGTTAGACATTCCGTTCAATAATTTGTAGCGTAATTCCATTCCAGCAGGCATTTTTATCTTAAAAAGTGAAGATTCTATGGTTACATTTTCTTCATCTTCTTGTGGAAACCATGAGGGATAAAAAAGCATATTTTTAGACGTAGTTTCGTAAGAAAACTCTACGGTAAACGGGAAAAGAGCATATTTGAAAGCTCCATATTTATAACGATTGTCAGAAAATAGAGTCCCTTCAGCATTGGCACTTCCATCTCTTATATCATCATTTTTTAGCTTTTTGACTTTCTCTCCTTTTGCATCATATAAAACCCCTTCAAAATCATTGACTTTACTTAATTTATCATAGAAAATAGTCATTGACGCATCTTTTAAGCCATTTTCATCTAAAATTGTGACAACTATATGATTTTTTTCAGTGGCTTCTCCCAAATTTTTTACTGTAAAAAACGTCTCACTCAACCGAATAACGGCATGAGCTTTTTCGGTTAATTCAGCAGGAATTTTATCGGCTGCCCATTGGTTTTGGGCTTGGAGATTTGTGAGTAAAAAAGAGAATATTATTAGGGTAAAAAGATTTTTTTTCATTTGAGGATTATTTACTTTTTCTGGTAGATTGTGTCTGTGCCACCCTGTGTGAACTAAAAGACTTTCCAAAACTCAACATTATTGTTTTTTTAATACAATTTGTTCTGCGTGTTTTTGTACAATTTGGTCATAGAATTTGCGAAGAGATTCATATTCTTCTGCCAAATAGGTAGTTTTTTTGAGACTGATTTTACTTGAAACTGTAATTTTCCCTTGGTCTTGCGTGCCAATTACAAACATAAATCGACCGCCATCTTCTGGTAAACTTACTTTTATACTTTTAGGAATTTCTTCAATAACATATCCTGCTGGAATGGTGTAAGTTGCCACAAAGGTTTCATCTACAAGTGTTCCAAAATCGACTGGGAATTTGCGTTCTGAGCCTGCAAATGGATTTTTTTCTTCGCCTTCACCAATCATCGGACTTAAATAGATAAGATTGCCTGCCACATTAGATTTTTCATTGATAGAGGTTTCAAATTTGGTAACTAATGGAACTGTAAAATCCTCGATTCCTTCAATTGATGTTTTGGTGATTTCCCAATTTGGGTGTGATTTTTTGAAGTTTTCGATGAATTTATCCTTCGTTTCTTTTTTGATTCTTTGTCGATAATCTTGTCCATAATATCCTGCAAAAGCAATATCCAAATTACCGTTAACCTGTCCTTCTGGAGTTATATTCATGTTCAGAATTAAGGTTTTTGACATTTTTTCTTTTGAGCTTAACGAAATCCAATCTGCTGTATTTTCTTGAATAAGTCGCCCGTTTTCATTTAAACAACGAATAGGCAAAACGCCTAATTTTGACATTGGTTCGGTAGCATCTAATAGCATCGGTTTTCCATCTACAATTGTATGGGCAATGACATAATTAAATTTTCTTTCAAGAACATAATTGTCCAAAACTCGTCCATTATCACGTGTACTTAGCACCACAGGGTCAGCTTGAAGCCCTAATTCTCTAAGCAAAACCACTAACAGAAGGTTTATATCGGCACAATTTCCTGTTTTGGTTTCAAAGGCTTTCTTCAAATTTGAACTTGAAAAAAATGAGGTATTACCATTCCAAGTCATATTTTTTGAAACATAGTCATAAGCCGCCTGAACTTTACTCAATGTATCTTTAGCGGTTACTTTTATGTTGGTCGCAACATCTTTGATAAAATGGCTCTTTTTTAATTGAAGACCAAAATTTTCGTAGTCATTCAAGGTTTTGGCAAAATCTTGCCATGTAATAGAATAATATTTGTGAGAACCACCTTTTGGCGTATATGCTGCAATTTCGAACTCTATTTGAGCCCGATAATCATCAATCGTGGTCATGAAAGGTTCTTCTTTGAGAGCAGGAACATCTTTCATTACCCAACGAAATTTATCTCCTAATTCGGATTCAACGTTGGGTCCAAAATTGATATTTTCTCCCTTTTTTTCAGAGATTAAAAAGGGTTCATATCCTTGTGATATTACTTGAAATTTATAAAATGATGGAATCATCACTCGATATTCACTCCAGATTGTTGGAATGCTTTTTTGAAATTCCCAAGCTTTGATTTCAGTATCAAAATCTGATGTGATTCGATAAGTATATTCTATGATTGAGCCTTCTTTGACACTTGGCAAGGAGATTTTTTTTTGTGAGTGATATTCGGAAATTTTCTCATCAAAAATGGATTCTTTTGAGAGTTTTTCTGTTACGATTTTCCCATCGACCAAATTGTAGGTTGCTCCTTTGAGGTCGCTAATATATTCTTTTCCGCCCGAACGAGAATGAGTGGTTAGAATAGCATGAGTAGCCCAGTCGTATCCAGCTTTTTTTAAGATTTTAATTCTACGATGTCTAAAATATATCATTTGTAAACCCACAACAGAACTATATTGATGATAACTTTCTCCATAATCTGCCAAAATCACCGCTTCAGCAGCCGTATCTTTTGGGTAAACTTTCATTTGGAGGTCTGCTATATCAATTTTCCCAAATTTGATGGGTAAATCCTGAGCAAAAGTTGAAAGATGAAACAAGGTAGAACACACGCAAAGAAGAGTGTACCTGAGGGTAGTGGAAACAAAAGGCATTGTGTAGGAATTTTAAGGGTTGATTTTGCAAACGTAAAACGTACTAATTTTCGGTGAATATAAGCAAATTTCGTGCTGAAAAACCAATGCCTTAAAATTATGTTGAGAAATGCCCGCTTACTACCTTCCATAAAGTGCTGACGGGAACAGGTTTAATGCCTCTGCGTTGTTGTTGAATGGAAATGTCGGCAATAATTTTCCAGTGTTGAGCCAAATCTCGGTAAGCTGCCCAAAGGGTATTTTTGGGGTCGTAGATATGCCCAGGTTCAGAACTTACGCCATTCAATTCCATAATTCTGATATTTTTTCCTTCGTACAAATCTTCAATTGATTTTACTTTCATGTCAAATCGTCCATAATGAAAACCATCAATTGGTAAAGCAATTTTATCGAAAATAGTATCTAATTGACTGTTTTTGAGGAAATTATTGTCTAAAAATTTCGTGCCTCTACAATGATTCCCGATGGGTTCAAGAATCCGTTTTTCACCTGCTTTTATGACCTCATTCATACCCATATCGCCAATACGTTTACGCATAGAATCAAGCTGAAATCTGGCTCGGGTTGATTGTTGCATCAATTGTTCAACGGTTGATTTTCCATCGCCAATAACCGAAAGAAATTCCTTGCGAGTTACCGATGAAACATGACCTTTTGTTTGGTCTGGATAGCGATAATACAAAACACCTAATTCAATGTCATAAGTAATGAATTCTTGAATGATAAAATCTTCATGAACATTACCGAGATATTCCATAAAATCATAATTACTGTATAATTTCTCGACCTGCGTACCTCTTTCTCCCACATTTGGTTTACAAATAATTGGGTACACTAAATCTTCTTGCATGAGTTTATCAAGGATAACTTTTAGCGGCGTTTCTTTCTTAATAAAAATGGTTTTGGGTAAATATTCCTTCTGAATTTGCCGAAGAATATCCATTTTAGATTCTCCAAAAAAACCACCGTAATCAATACAAGGGTCGGCATTGGTAAAAAATGTTAGTGAGCGAGTACGTATAGCCTGCCAAAGCCAATAAGGAAGTAATGGAATGTAAAACATCCACCAAGTCCAATATTCAAAATGGGTTAGTTTGATGAGCCAAAGTGGTAATTGTATCTTATTCATACTGTAAAAATACGGATGATTTGCAAATATGGATGTCGGATTGGTGACAGTTTTATGATTTTAGGAAAGATGTCTTCAGTCTGTAACTATTAAATTGACCGACTAAAGTCTGTGTTACTTCCCCTTTTAAATATTTTCGTTTAAACCAATTTTAGACGAGCATTGCCGTATCTCTACAACTTTACCCTAATTTTTCAATCTTTTCTATTAATTTTACACCTCCAAAAAACAGATATATTTTTGAAAACGATATTACTTCCCAAAATCCAGCATTCTTTCCAAACGGAAATACCTTTGCCTTCTTCTAAATCAGAATCTAATAGAGCCTTGATTATTAATGCCTTAGCGGGTGGAAAAGATAATTTGTCGAACCTTGCTGAAGCTCGTGATACCCAAACGATGATGCGTTTATTGGCTTCAGATGATGCCGTTGCTGACGTAATTGATGCAGGTACAACGATGCGTTTCCTCACGGCTTATTTTGCCGTAACGGGTCAGCAAAAAACCATGACGGGTACGCCACGTATGTGCGAGCGTCCGATTGGGATTTTGGTAGATGCTTTGCGTTCGTTAGGTGCTGATATTGAGTATGTTAATAAAGAAGGTTATCCACCTTTACAACTGAAAGGTTTTAATTTTTCGGGAAATAATCATTTGCAAATTCGTGGTGATGTTTCTTCGCAATACATTTCGGCCATTTTGATGATTGCTCCTTTGTTGCCCGAAGGTTTAGTGTTGGAAATTACAGGAGAATTAGGTTCAAAACCGTACATCGAAATGACTTTGAAGCAAATGGAAGCATTTGGTGCGACAATTTCGAGAAATTGGGATAATATGACCTTAACCGTTCCTGCTCAGAAATACGAGCCAATTCCGTATGCTATTGAGTCGGATTGGTCGGGAGCAAGTTACTGGTTTTCGGCAGTTGCACTTTCAGAAAATCAAGACGCAGAATTAGAATTATTAGGTTTGAAAGAAAATTCGCTTCAAGGAGACTCCGTTATTACAGATATTATGAGTCATTTGGGTGTGAAATCTGAATATACAGGACGTGGTTTTAAATTGACAAAAATTCCTGCGGATTCAGCTTTGGAATGGGATTTTACCAATTGTCCTGACCTTGCCCAAACAGTTTGTGTAGTGGCAGCAGCGAAAAAAGTACCTTTGACTTTGACGGGGATTGAATCATTGAAAGTAAAAGAAACTGACCGTATTTATGCTCTTCAAACTGAGTTAATCAAGATGGGGACGAAGTTAGAAGAAATAGAAACTAACCATAAATATTTACTCACGCCAGCCGATGTATTGACTGTGCCAACGTCAATCTATACTTACGACGACCACCGTATGGCAATGGCTTTTGCACCTTTATCTCTATTGATGGATGTAGTGATTGAAGAGCCAGATGTAGTAGTGAAATCATATCCTTCTTTCTGGAAACATTTTGAGAAAATACAATAAATTTTGTCGAAGTGAAAATAATTGAAAAGACCCAAAAATACTTTTGTAGAAGAAAGAAGCACGTTTCCATAACAAAAGATTAACATAGTAATAGATATATACTTCTTTGTTTAATTGCTTTTAATAGAACGTCGAACAAGATTTATTTTGATGAAATAGAGTCCTGCCAAAGTATTTTTTTGGTAGGACTTTTTTGCCTATATTTATCGTAATCTTCTGTTAATCAAAACCCTATGTATTTTAATTTATCTCCAAAAGTAAACACAGACACATTTTCAAATTTGGGACTAATCCACCCATTAATGATTGGAAATGAGTTCGCTACGCCTCCGATACAACTATCTGAAGAGTCGCAAAATGATTATGAAATTATCTGTAAATATGCCCTAAAACAGGGCTGGACTCAGTGGGTAGATTTCAAAATGTATCTTAAAGAAAATATTAGTGCAGTTGTCATTACCGATACCAGACAAATTATTCGATTTGCCAGTACAGGTTTTGAACGCATGACTGGCTATCCTCCTGAATTTGCGAAAGGAAAAAGTCCAAAATTATTACAGGGAAAAGACACCGAAACCGAAGTAAGAGAGACTATTCGAGAGGCAATTCAAAAACGAGAAATTGTTGATGCCGTTATTACGAATTATCGCAAAAATGGGGAGTCGTATTTGTGTAAAGTAACAATTTATCCCATGTTTAATAAGATAAATGAGTTAGTGAATTTTTTAGCCTTAGAAAGCGAAGTTTCGGAGTGAAACATAAAAAACGGGATAAAGTTTAGCTATAAACTTTATCCCGTTTTTGCATTAACAACTCATTAACAACAACTTGGTTCATTGATTGATAATTTGCAATATGATTTACTTAAAATCGTTTTTGTGTAAGCTATATCTTTAATCTTATCAAATAACCATGAAAAAAATACTACTGCTTCTACTCGTCTCCTTCAATCTTTTTGCTCAGAATCCACAAAGTAATCCCAAGAGGAGTTTCTCCATTACCAGTTTTTATCATAAAAATATTGTGTTTAACGATACCGTTTTTTATGATGTAGAGTATATTGATGCCCCTAAAATCGCCAACCCAGCTACGATTAGACGGATGACTACACGGGTTTCATTTGCGGATGCTTTTCCTAAAAATAATAAATACACCTATGATTCTATCCCCGAAATTGCTTCAATAAATGTCAATGGAATTTCTTTTGACAATAAGAAAATTCTCAATAAAATTCCTAATTACGAGATTTTACTGATAAAAACAGACTCAGCTCGTTCTTTCAGATATAATCCAGAAACTAAAGAGTATTTTGGAACAGCTCGTTATAAAAAACCACATTCGGTTATTTATCAAGACCACGCCAATATTCCCCGTGATTTTTACTTTTTCAAAGAATATACCCTTGAACCCATACGCTATAAATGCTCGTCGGATTCGCCCGTTTTAGATGTGTTCAGAACGGAAGATACCATTATCGTTTCGACAAAACCAAGAGTGATGATTGATGGAAGACTACAACCAAAATCCTATGATTATCAGCATATTGACGTAGCAAAAGTCAAGCAAATTGAAGTTTTTGGGAAGGAGGATGCTTTGAAATTCTTCGGACATAAAGCAAAGTCAGGATTAATTGCAGTTACAACAAAAGATAATAAAGCAAAACTGAATTGGGCTTTGGCGAATATTCGATTGATTGGCGAAATGCAAGATAAAAACGAGAAATGGAAAGTCATTACCGATACCGTTTTGACCAATATTGAACAATTTAATGCCTTTAGAAAAGCTGTTTATCAAGCTAATGGCCCTGTTTATTTAATCAATGGAGAATTTGAAACGGAAAAAGTAAACCGTAAAACCATTGATGCCGAAGCCATGCAAAGCATAAAAGTGGTAGCAGGAACGAAAAACAAACTAACGGTGACGAACCAAAATAGCCAGATGGTTTCGCAATTGATTGAACCGATTACGATTGGTAATGACACCGTTTTTATTCAAACCGAAAAAGAAAGATGGACGGCACACGCAGGCATCAGTATTTCAAGAGTATTGAGTGAGTTGAAACGTCTAAGAAATATCGAACCAGAACCTGTACCCATTTACATTCTTGATAATCAAGAAATTACTTCTGAAAAGCTCAAAGAATTTAAGAACAGAGAACTCGAATTTGTGGAATCGTTAGAAGGTTGCGATGCCATTTCGAGATACGGAAAACGAGCAGAATACGGAGTCGTCATTTATCGGAAGAAGAAATTAGAATAACACCCCATAGGCAATAAATGATTTTATTGCCTATTTTTTTTAACTTGCAACCATATAGTTATCAGTAAGTAACAGAGATTACAAAAATCAACAAATTCCCTTAAACGCAACCATATAAATAACTAAAAAGAAAACAGAACTATAAAGATTTATATGATAATCAACGCAGGCAGGGGGCAAAACCCTGCCTGCGTTAGTCAAGATTCTGATTGCTCATATAAATAAAGAATTTGAAAAAATTAACCCCTATTAACTATGTTTTCTATCAAAACTATGTGGTTGCAAAAAACAAAAAAATGAAAAAATCAATCAAATTATTTCTCCTAATTATCCTTGTTGCTCAAGGCTCGCAACTTGTAGCTCAGAAAA
This sequence comes from Arcicella sp. LKC2W, assembly GCF_034931005.1. Lineage (NCBI taxonomy): Bacteria > Pseudomonadati > Bacteroidota > Cytophagia > Cytophagales > Flectobacillaceae > Arcicella > Arcicella sp. LKC2W. The sequence continues at coordinate 3,290 of NZ_JAYGIN010000037.1, read as the reverse complement.
AAAACATCACCCTCGAAGACATTTGGGCAAAAGGTACATTTCGTTCGCAGAGCGTTCAGCAAATAAACTGGATGAAAGACGGAGCGTTCTATTCAGCTTTGGAAGGCGATAAAATCGTGAAACACCAAGTCACCGACGGAGCAGCCGTTGAAACCCTTTTTGATGCCGCTACCAGCGTTGAAAATCTTGGTAAAAAGGTTGCTATCGAAGATTATGCCCTTTCGGCTGATGAACAAAAAATATTGATTTCTACCGAAAGCGAGCCGATTTATCGTCGTTCTTCTCGTGAAGAAAATTTCGTTTATGACCTCAAAACCAAGAAATTAGTACAATTATCAAAAGGTGGAAAACAAATGTTCGCTACGTTTTCTCCCGATGGTTCAAAAGTGGCTTTTGTGCGTACCAACAATTTGTACATGGTTGACTTGGCAACAATGAACGAAAAACAAATCACGACAGACGGCAAGTGGAATCATATCATTAACGGTGCTTGCGACTGGGTTTATGAAGAAGAATTTTCGTTTGCAAGAGCATTTCAGTGGTCGCCCGATAGCAAAAAAATTGCCTTTATTTCATTCGACGAAACGAAAGTTCCAGAATACAATATGCAAATGTGGGGCAAATTGTACCCTACCGACTACAAATATAAATACCCAAAACCAGGAGAGGCGAACTCAACGGTTTCGGTATCTATTTTTAATCTTACTGACAGCAAAATTGCAAAAGTAGATATTGGTAAAGAAACTGACCAGTACATTCCAAGAATCCGTTGGACAAATGATGCTAACGTATTGTCATTGAATAGGTTAAATCGTTTGCAAAACAAAATGGAGATTCTTCATGCCGATGCCAATACAGGTAAAATAGACGTTATTTTGACCGAAGAAAGCAAGACTTACGTGGACGTTGAAAACTTTGCTGATGATGTTTATTATTTGGCGGATAACAAAAGCTTTGTGATGTCATCAGAAAAAGACGGTTTTAAACATTTGTATTTGTACGATATAACAGGAAAGTTGATTCGTCAAATCACGACTGGAAATTGGGAAGTAGCTGATTTTTATGGTATTGATGAAAAAACGAAAACTTTGTATTTCACCTCAACAGAAATGTCGAATATTGAAAGACAGTTATTCAGCATTTCTTTGGACGGTAAATTGAAAAAACAACTGACTACTGAAAAAGGCATGAATTCAGCCAATTTTAGCAAGGATTTCAAATATTATATTCTTCAAAATTCGTCTGCGAATAGCCCTTTGAAAGTGAGTTTATACAAAGCTCCGATGGGACAATTGGTAAAAGTTTTGGAAGAAAATTTGGCTTTGCGTAAAAAATTGGAAGAATATAATATTGCTCCAAAAGAATTTATGACCATCAAAACCTCAGAAAATATTGAGTTGAACGCATGGATGATTAAGCCAACTGATTTTGACCCAAAGAAAAAATATCCAGTATTTATGTTTTTGTATGGTGGACCTGGAAGTCAGCAAGTATTGAATCAATTTGACAATGGAAATTTCATGTGGTTTCAGCATTTGGCTCAAAAAGGGTACATCGTGGCTTGTGTGGATAATCGTGGAACAGGCGGAAAAGGAGCAGATTTTAAGAAAGTTACTTATTTGAATTTAGGTAAATTGGAAGTAAAAGACCAAATAGAATCAGCGAAATATTGGGGTTCATTGCCATACGTGGACAAAAGTAGAATTGGTATTTTTGGCTGGTCGTATGGTGGCTATATGTCGTCCAATTGTTTGTTTCAAGGAGCAGATTATTTCAAAACAGCCATCGCCGTTGCACCTGTTACCAACTGGCGTTTTTATGACTCAATTTATACCGAAAGATTCTTGAGAACACCACAAGAAAACGCCACAGGTTACGACGAAAACTCGCCTGTAACTTACGCCAAAAACTTAAAAGGCAATTTCCTTTTAGTACACGGCACGGGCGATGATAACGTACATTTCCAAAACTCGATTTCATTGGAAGATGCCCTAATCAAAGCCAATAAGCAGTTCCAATCATTCTATTATCCAAACAAAAATCACGGTATCTACGGCGGAAATACTCGCTTGCATTTATATACGATGATGACGAATTTCTTGGAGAAGAATTTGTAAGGGTTATCACTTCCCGAAAGTTATTTTTTACTTTCGGGAAGTTGAAAACGCTGGCATTACTTCTCGAATGTTTAATTCTCTGAAAGAACTTCTCGAAAGTAGAAAAAACTTTCGAGAAGTATAAAACGCCTACTTCACTTCCCGAAAGTTATTTACCCGCAATGGAATTGTTTCGGGAAGTTTAATTCTCTGATAGAACGTTCGATATTTTAACTAAATAAATACATTCTACTATGAAAAATTACGAAATACCCCTATTACCAGAAAATTATTACCACATTTACAATCATGCCAATGGAAGCGATAATTTATTCTTAAATTCTGAAAATTATCGTTATTTTTTACAGCGTTACGCTACTTTTATTAGTCCAATTGCTGATACATTTGCCTATTGTTTAATGCCAAATCATATCCATTTCCTCATTAGAATTAAAGCTGAGCCTGATTTGCAAAAGGCGTGTCAATACAAAACCCAATCAAGTAAAATACTTTTGGAAGAAGATATTCCTAATTTTTTAAGTCGAGAGTTTGCGAGCCTGTTTAGTTCATATTCACAAGCGTTCAATAGACAAAATGGGAGAAAAGGAAGTTTGTTTATGCCTAATTTCAAACGTAAACTTGTTGAAACGGAAGGGTATTTCACTCAATTAGTCTATTACATTCATGCAAATCCAGTTCATCATGGTTTTGTTAAAGATTTATCAGCATGGAATTATTCATCATATCACGCCTTTTTATCTCGCAAACAGACTAACTTACAAAGAGAAGAAGTATTGAATTGGTTTGGTAATGTAGATAGTTTTAAGGCATTTCATGAGGGAATGCCATTAACAGGGAAGTTGGATTTTGATTAATACCGTTTGACTTCCCGAAAGTTATTTCTACTTTCGGGAAGTTGAATTCGTTGATAAAACTTCTCGTATGTAGAAACAACATACGAGAAGTTGAGGAACCAAATAACGACAATACAAACATAAGTACACTTACAAAATGGCAAAACAAAACGGACTTATATACTTATTAATGCAAAACCTCACCCCCGACCCCTCTCCGATGGAGCAGGGCTGTTAAGTTCTAATGATATTGAAAAGTTCTTTGACATTTGCACGAAATAAAATTTGGCTATTGGTAATCGAGCTACCGTTAATTTTTCTGTGAATATTGATGGCTATC
>NZ_JAYGIN010000036.1:0-39023 GCF_034931005.1 Arcicella sp. LKC2W | reverse complement strand
CTCTTTCATGCCCTTTAAATAAAGAAACATAACTACAACTCCTGTCTTCTGAATAAAATTAATTAATCTGTCTTCCTATCAATATCTCAAAGAACTCTTACAATCTTAACCTCTAGCAGTCAAAATCTATGTGGCTTATAAACCATCTATAACACTCAAAATAACTATAACCCCGTCGTTTCGGAGTGCAAAGTTGCACCTTTAATTTTAAACTACCAAACTATACAATAAATAAAAACAAAAAAAATAGTCAATATTATCACAAAAATCTGAAAACCAAATACTTACAATAAATAAAAAAATGCACTTTTATTTGAATGAATCGAGGCAAATAAATACTATTTCTATTTAATATTAGAATAATTATATTTATGTATTTTACATAAAGAGATTAATAAAAGGAAAATGCCTTTTATCTGAATGATTATTTCAAACAAAAGGCATTTTAGTAAAATTTAAAAGTTATACAAACTGAATTATATATACTTTTTGTTTGCCATGATTTACGATAAGGTAATTTCCTCTTAATAAGGTAAATTCTAATGTTTTATTAGGGTCTGTCACTTTCTGCTTATTAATAGAGACTGAATTAGCTTGAATCGCTTTACGGGTTTCTCCTTTTGATTTAAAGATGATAGGCTCTCCTTTTTCATCTAAAATTAAAGTTGCTAAAAAATCCGTGATATTTGCACAATTTGAATAATCTTCTTTTTTGACTTTTATCAAATCTAAGGCTTCTACTACTTGGGCATCAACTTGCTCAAATTGTTCAATAACGTTTTTGTCAAATAATAATTCAGAAGCCTGTTTTACAATTTCGTAGTCTTTTTCTGAATGAACACGTGTTGTTACATCTTTCGCCAACGCTTTTTGCATTATGCGTAAGTGAGGTGCTTCGGCGTGTTCGGTTTCGAGAGCTTCAATTGTTTGCTGATTATATAGTGTAAATACTCTCAATAATCTCGGACAATCTGAATCGGCAGCATTTAACCAGAATTGGTAAAACTGATATGGAGTTGTCATGGCTGGGTCTAACCAAACGTTTCCTGATTCTGACTTTCCAAATTTTGTTCCGTCTGCTTTTGTAACTAATGGAGTTGTAAGGGCAAACGCTTTATGTTCAATTTCATCAGCTCCGCCTTCTTTTCTTCTAATGATTTCTGTACCTGTTGTGATGTTACCCCATTGGTCAGAGCCACCCATTTGAAGGCGAACGTTTTTGTTCTTATATAACCAATAGAAATCGTAGCCTTGTAATAATTGGTAAGAAAATTCGGTGAAAGATATTCCTGTTTCGAGACGCTTTTTTACTGAGTCTTTCGACATCATATAATTTACAGAAAGATATTTTCCGCCTTCACGAAGGAAATCTAAGAATGAAAATTCTTTAAACCAATCGTAATTATTGACCATTTCGGCAGAGTTTTCTCCAGAATTAAAGTCTAAGAATTTTTCTAATTGTTTCTTAATACTATCTTGATTGAAGCGAAGGGTTTCTTCTGAAAGAAATTCTCTTTCTGCGGCTTTTCCTGATGGGTCACCAATCATGCCTGTTGCTCCTCCAACTAATGCGAATGGTTTGTGTCCGCATAATTGAAAATGCTTTAGTAACATAATGGTGGCTAAATTACCAATATGTAATGAAGCGGCGGTTGGGTCGAAGCCAATATATGCTGCGGTTATCTCTTTGCTCAATTGTTCTTCTGTTCCCGGCATCATGTCATGGAGCATTCCACGCCAACGGAGTTCGTCTATAAAATTTGTCTGCATTATTCGTTCTTTGTCAGTTTCTACGATAAAAGATGGTTCTTTATTTCATCTTTAGTATTGTACCATTTAATGATTTTGAACTGCAAAGTTATCAATTGGGATTTGATATTTCTTTATTGAATCAGGAGAATATTGATAGGTGTAGTTATTTACTTGATACTTTTGATATTATTGGCTGTTCATTATGCTATTCCATTTCTCACAGCCCAAGCGACTAAGCCTGCAATATTTTTTGTCCCTGTTTTTTCCATGATACGATTTCTATGTCCTTCTACGGTACGAGGGCTTAGATTAATTTTCTCAGCAATTTGTGGTGCTGTTGTTCCCTCACAAATCTGCTGAAGCACTTCTATTTCTCTTTCAGAAAGTTCTACTTGAATACTAAAAAATGGTACTATTTTTTTGACTGGTTTATTTATCATTCTATTGTGCATTACTTTAAGGAGGAATGCACCGTAATAATAGTCTTCACTATGAACGGTATAAATGGCGTTTTCAACTTCGTCGGGGTCTGCATCTTTTAGTAAATATCCGTTAGCACCAAGTTCCATGAGATGAGAGACGAATTGGGCTTCGTCGTGCATTGAGATAATAATAATTTTGATGTGTTGAAAGTCTTTTTTGATTTGTTGTGTTGCTCTAATACCATCAAGCACTGGCATTTGCAAATCCATCAAGATAACATGAGGTTGTTCTATATTAAGATTATCAATTAACTCTTGACCATTGGCTGCTTGAGAAATTACTTCAAAATCATCATTATTTTGTAAAAGCGATACGATTCCACGACGAAATATGGCGTGGTCATCGGCAATGGCAATTTTAATTTTTTGATTATTCATGTGGTTTTGGGTATTAACGGGTGACTTGGATGTTAGATATTTGATAAAATTACAATGGAACGGTAATTTCAAAACTTGCTCCTCTACCCTTTTCTACATCAAATTTAATATTTCCTTTTATTACGCTAATTCTACTTTCAATATTTTTTATGCCTATTCCTCTATGAGGTTGATTGACTTCTTCTAAATCAAATCCAATTCCATTATCTGACACTTGTAATATTAATTGGTTATTATTCTCTCTAAGCGTAATGTTAATGATGGTAGATTGGGCGTGTTTGAGGGCGTTGTTGACTAATTCTTGGGCGGTTCGATAAAGGGCAAGCTCTATTTTAGAATCAAATTTGCCTATCAATTCGCCATGACTAAAGCAAACCAATACGCCCGTATGTTCGGTCATTTTTTGAGTAAAATCTTTAAGAGCGATGATTAACCCAAATTCATCTAAGGTACTTGGCATCAATTCTTTAGAAATTCTACGGACGTTATTAAGAGCTTCGTTGAGAAGGTCTTGCGTTTGATTAAGGAGATTTTCTCGTTTGGAAGGATTATCACCATATTTGGTAATTTGCGAAAGGCTCATACGAGTTGCCGAGAGAAGTGTGCCTATTTCATCGTGTAAATCTCCCCCAATTTGTCTTCTGACATTTTCTTGTGAGGCAACGCTGGCTTCTAACATTTCTTGGCGATGTAGTTCTTCAATATGTTCTAATTTTTCTCGTTGCAAACGCTGACGACGGTAATATAAAATAACAAAAATAATAATTGCCGAAGTAGGTAAAAGCATTGCGGCTGTACCAAGAATAATGATTTTTACCTCATTCATAAATTAGGGGTTAGGGATTATTCTAAGCGAAAAGCGATTTGCGAAAAAGCGAATAGGCAAACTGCACAAAATCAATGATTTACGTTGTTCGTATTTCGTAAACTTTGTATTAGAGGGAAAAATAAACTTATTTTCCATTCGTTTACATCCTGCTATTACAATCCATATTTTTGTTTAATAAGGCGATTATGAAAAATATAAACTAACACAATTACTGTGGTAGAAAAAACCAACATGGCGGTAGTACCTATTTCGATGATGGATTTAATTGTTGATGCGTCGTGCTGAACCATAGACCTATTGCTAAAAAAATGCGGTGAAAAATTGTTAAATATTCTTTAATGTTCCAATACTCTTGAATAGACTTATCATTATTGAAGGCAATATATTCAGCAAAAATATTGATAAAGAAAATTCCTGAGAAATAAATAAGAACTGCTATCGCAATCCAAAAATAAGAGTATGTAAATAAGTTTTTAACCTCAAGGTTATTAAAAAGTTGGTAAAAAAATATCAATGCAGATGATATTAATGCGATGTCTCCAATACTACGAGCATAAGAATCTATCACATTAAAATCTCTATCTCCACCAAAATGCGACCACAATATTAGAGCCAAAGAAAATAATGTCAAAAAGATAATTACACGTTTTCTAACTGGCGTAGTAACCACACAATAATAAAAATAACTGATAACAATTACTTCTAAATAAGAACTTAGATTTTCTAAAAAATGGTTTTGTAATCTATGCAAAGCATAATACCAAGCTACCACCTCAAGAATACTATATAGAAGGCAATACATGAAAATCAACATTAATGGAGTGGCCTTAATATCTTTAATCTTGATGAAACCAACTATAATTGGTAACATCAAGGTTAAAGAGGACACATATCCAATAATTGGTATTTTTGCTAATATAAAAAAATACATCTATAAATCTTAAAAAGTGAAATCTAAACAGCCCAATCACACATTGGTGGACAAGTTGGTAATTCGCTAACAATTGCATTTAAACTCTCGCCTTTAGCATTTAAGCCTTCCAAAACTACGGTACGTGTGCCGTCTTCTGCTCTGGCATGGTGAACTTTAAACGCTTCAAAATCTGGATTATCAAGAAATTGTTGTAATGCAGCTTTACTTACAAAATGTGCATCAATTGAATTTTCTTTTTTTGAGCCTTGATAGTTTTGAACAAGACCCATTGCTTTTTCGTGTTCTTCAGGATTATCCTGACTGGTGATAAACTTAGCCATTGTTAATTAGTGATATTAAAGGGTTAAATAATATTACTAAGCTATGAATAAGACATAGTATTATCAAGAAAAGTAACAAAAATACCGTAGAATTACCCTATAAATCAGGTAATTCTACGGTATGAAAAATTGCAATTATACTTATTCGTCCAACATTTCGGCTACCATCTTATATCGTCCTAATCTGTCTTGCAAATCCTTCATTGATAAGGAAATTTGTTTGCCTTTTGGTTTGTTATTTTGATAAGTTATTACCTTTAAAGTGGTCGCATTTTTCGGAATTTCTAACATTATCCCTTGATATTTGTTAGCATAGTTATCGGCATTTGTTCCATCTAAAGTGTAAAAAATATCTAAGCCTTCTATTTCAGTTGACAATTCTATTTTAAGTTTTCCCGCCGCATCTTTTTCTGTTCTTACGATGGCATCGTACATACTCAGTGCATAGTTCAATTTGGCTTCGTCCAAACGAGAAAAATGCGTTTCTAATTTCTTCGTAAAAAATTGCCAATTCTTTTTCTCTTTCGGACTCCACAATGCCTCCGCAATGGCAAATGCACGAGGATAAACCATATATTCTAAATGCCGAGTTGTGGGTACTGATTCTGTCCACAGATTCCCTTGCCCTCCCAAAATCAACTTTTCCTCCACACCTTTGGGGGTTGGGTTAAAACTATACGTTTTTTTCAAACGAGCCATTCCGTAAGTGACAGGCTCAACGTTGGGGTCGCCTTGATAGAGGTCGAGATATACAAATTCTGAAGGAGTCATTACTACTTGATGGTTTTGTTTAGCAGCAATAATTCCGCCTTTCATACCACGCCATGACATTACGGTGGCATCGGGAGCGAGTCCGCCTTCGAGGATTTCGTCCCAACCAATCATTCTTTTCCCTTTTGATTGAACAATTTTCTCAATTCTTTTGATGAAATAACTTTGTAGTTCTTCTTGGTTTTTCAAGCCTTCTCGTTTCATTAAAGCTTGACAATCGGCACTTTTTTCCCAAAAACCTCTATAAGCTTCATCACCTCCAATATGAATGTACGGATTTGGAAAAAGTGGAGCAATTTCTCCTAAAACCTTATCCAAAAACACATAAACTTGTTCGTTGGAAGGACAAAGCGTATTTTCTACATCTTTATAAAATCTTGACCCTGCATTAACTTCAAATTTCCCTCCACCACACGAAAACTCTGGATAGGCTGCTAAAATTGCCAATGAATGTCCGGGAACATCTACTTCTGGCAAAATGCTTATGTATCTTTCTTGAGCATATTGTACAATTTCTCGAATATCGTCTTGCGTATAAAAACCGCCATAAGAACGTTCTTCATCTGGTTTTGCGGGGTCACGTTCCCACCATTTACCTGTGCGTTGAACACGCCATGCACCTACGGAAGTTAATTTTGGATACGATTTTATCTCAATTCGCCAGCCTTGGTCGTCGGTTAAATGCCAATGAAACGTATTGAATTTTAAGCGTGCCAATTGGTCGATGAACTTCTTGATGTATTCTTTCGGGAAAAAATGACGGCTAACATCCAACATCACACCACGCCAACCGTAACGAGGAGTATCCATAATTTTGACGGCTGGAGCTTTCCAAACGACTTTTTGTAATGAATTATTCTCAATTTGTTTTGGAAATAACTGCATCAAAGTTTGGACAGCGTAAAACATTCCTTGTGGGCTATGTGCCTTTATATCAATAAATTTTGGAGAAATGATGAGTGTATATTGGTCGGGAGCTGCCAACATTTTTTCGTCCAAAATAAAATTGATACTTTTTGAAGCATGAAATTTGATGTTTTCAGCAATGCTCAATTTGATTCCAGTAGGTAAACTGATACTTTCGGCAAAAAACTGAGCTACATTTCTGACCTCCGCATTTGCCGTTGGAATATTGATTTTGGTGTCTTTCGTTAAGATAAATTCACCTACTTGCTTTTGAATAGACGAAGGTTCGGGTATAATATGAATTTGTGAAAAACTATTGGCGGATAAAGTTATTAGCAAGAAAAACAAAAGTTTCTTCATAGGTTATTTGATAGTTTTAGGCTGCTATCATTTCAAATTTTATGGGTTATTTACAGACTGAAGTCTGTGTTACTTTCTGTACAGACTGAAGTCTGTGTTACTTTCTGTACAGACTGAAGTCTGTGTTACTTTCTGTACAGACTGAAGCCTGTGTTACTTTCTGTACAGGCTGAAGTCTGGGTTACATTTTTAACATTTTTTTGATGTACTTTCCAACAATATCAAACTCTAAATTAACGATGTCTCCAACTTTGAAAGTATGAAAAACGGTATTTTCGTAAGTATATGGAATAATGGCTACTCGGAAGGTATTAATTCCAGCATTGAAAACGGTCAAACTTGTTCCATTGATGCAAATTGAGCCTTTTTCTACCGTTACATTTTGTTCATCTGCCGAATATTCAAAATCAAAAAGCCAAGAGCCATTTTGTTCTGTAATAGCCGTAACTACACCCGTTTGGTCAACGTGTCCTTGTACAATATGCCCATCAAAACGCCCGTGTGCAGGCATACATCTTTCGAGATTTACTTTACTACCGATTTGAAGTTTACCGAGATTAGTTTTTTGTAAAGTTTCGTCAATAGCAGTCACAGAATATTCATTTCCTTGAATATCAATAACGGTCAGACAAACGCCATTATGGGCAAGACTTTGGTCAATTTTGAGTTCGTTTGTGAACGGACAAGTAAAAGTGAAAGTGATATTGGTACCTTCTGGTTTAATATTTTTTAATTCGCCTACGGCTTCAATTATTCCTGTAAACATGATTTTGGGATTTGGTATTTAGAATTTAGACGAGATGGTTAATCAAGCTGCAACTCTCCCAAGTGTTTTAAACGCTTGGAAGAGCTAAACAAAAAATATTTATTATTGGTATAAATAACTAACCAATTCAACTCTAATTCTGTTAATTTATTTTCGGGGTGCAAGTTAGTATTTAATAGAATACGGATTTTCATTCAGCGTTATTACATTTGTCAAAAAATCAGATTTTATGTTCAAGAATAAATTTTTCCTCCTCTCAGTTACAGTCGTTTTAATTGCGATTATTTTATATTCACTAACTGGCAACGAAACGCCTCAATCATCAACAACTGGCAATGATGACCAATATCTTACTCCTATTCAAGATTTAAGAAAACAAAAAGATGATTTTCTTAAAACTGACAAAGAATCTCCTATAAAAGAAAAAGCAACTTTTAAGGGTTTAAAATATTTTGAGATTAATCCTAATTTTAAGGTAGTTGGTAAATTAGACAAATTTGCATCTGACCAAACCATTAATATTTCTATGACCGACGGAAGTGTAGAAGAATACGAAGCTTATGGTAATGTTTCCTTCGAAATTGAGGGCAAAAAGTATGCTCTAAAAATATTCAAAACGCCAGAAGGAAATCTGTTTTTACCTTTCAAAGATTTGACTTCCAATAAAGAAACTTATGGAGCTGGACGATATTTGGATTTTGGTGTTAATGATGTTAAAAACAATCAAATTGAGATTGATTTCAACAAAGCCTATCAGCCGTATTGTGCTTATAATGAAACTTTTACCTGCCCAATTACTCCTGCTGAAAACTTTTTAAATTTGGCTTTAAAAGTAGGTGAAAGACAATAAAAAAATCCCTGCTGAATAAACGGCAGGGATTCATAATTTATTGATGTGTGTGATAATTCAAAAAGCTATACGGCAAATTCGATTTCTTGGTTAATAGTCAAAACTTCAGTATCTAATAAACGAGCAGATAAACTTAAAGTCTTGATTAATTCATAATGGAAGAAGAATTTCATCGTGTGAATTTTTGATTCATAAAATGCTAATTCGTCTCCTTCTTGATTGCTACTTACTAAAGCATTTTTGGCAACAATGCCTTGTTTCAACCAAATCCAAGCAACTGCCACAATGCCGAAAAAGTCCATGTATAAATTGGCATCGGCTAAGAAAACTTCGTTATCTCCCTTCGCTCCGATTCCTAAAAGGTGCATCGTTACTTTTTGCAAACGACCCAATTCTTTCTCTAATTTCTCGGCATAAGGTTTTAAATCTTCATGTGTTTTTGATTCTTCAATGGTTTTCATGATTTCCCCAAACAATAACTGAGGTGCTTTTCCACCATTTGCAGTGATTCCACGCCCCAAAAGATTTAATGAGTGAATACCCGTCGTACCTTCATAAATTGACATAATCCGCACATCACGAGCCATTTGTTCCAATGGAAAATCTTCTGTATAACCATATCCACCAAAAACTTGTAAACCTTCGTTCACGGCTTTGATACCCATTTCGGCAGGATAAGTTTTGGCAACAGTAGTCATCAAATCGAGCATTAATTGATATGGTTTTGCTTCTTCGGAAGTTCTTCCGAGAGCATTAATCATATCTTCCCACAGATAACATTCCATTAATAAACCCAAAGAACCTTCAACAATGGATTTTTGGAACAATAACATCCGTTTTACATCGGGGTGATTGATGATAAAAGTTTGTCCTTCTTCCAAGTTTTTATTATTCAAACGTCTTCCTTGCGGGCGTTCTTTGGCATATTCCAATGAAGCATAATAAGCAGCAGATGCGATATAAGTTCCGCCCATACCCACGCCCAAACGTGCTTCGTTCATCATTTGGAACATATATTTCAAGCCTTGATTGGCTTCTCCAACCAAATAACCCACAGAATTATCTTTATCACCAAAAGTCAGGTGCATGGCTGGTGTCGCTTTCTGCCCCATTTTGTGATAAATTCCCGTTGAAATCACGTCGTTATCTTCTGTATATGAGCCACTTCCGTTATCTCTAAATTTTGGCACAACGAACAATGAAATTCCTTTCGTTCCTAATGGAGCTCCATCAATACGAGCCAAAACTAAGTGAACAATATTGTCGGCAATATCATGGTCGCCCGCAGAAATAAATACTTTTTGTCCTTTTATTTTGAAAGTTCCGTCCGCTTGTGGAGATGCCGTTGTGATGACATCTGATAATGAACTTCCTGCTTGTGGTTCAGTCAAACACATAGAACCCGTCCACGTTCCATCCACCATTTTGTTGGCAAACTTTTCTTTTAATTCTTCAGAACCAAAAGAGTAAATCAAATGCGATGAACCCGATGTCAAACCCGTAAACATCACAAAAGCATTATGAGCCGAGCCACGAATCATCTCAGCAGCAGCCCCAACGGTTGTTGGTAATTGTTGTCCGCCGTGTTCATATTTAAACATTGCTCCAATCAAACCTGCATCACCCATCGCCTTCACATAATCTCTCACGGCTGGATGCACTTTTACTTGTCCATTCACTAATTCGGGCTGATTGCGGTCGGAAGAAACATAAGCGGGACGAAGAATTTTGTCGGCAATTTCTTCATTGGTATCCAAAACCATGTCAAACATATCTGGCGTATAGTCTTGGAAATAAGGGTATTTAGTAAGCTCTGCAACATTGAGAACTTCCTTTAACATAAAGTCGAGGTTACGACGTGAATATTGCTGTGCCATTGTTTTAATAGATTTGCTATGCTTGCATACAATTTTATGTAAAAATAATGACAAATATAATAGTATGCAAGCATAACAAATTTATTTTTTGGGCGTAAAAAAACGTTGTCCTTTTGGGGCAACGTTTTTTGGGAATTGTTAATTTGTACTTAACTTTTTAAAGCCTTTCATAAAATTAAGACAATATATTCTTTTCAGAAATCATAAAAACAGTTTCAGAAATTATTTCTCCATTAAGTTTTCGGCTACCACTTATGTCAGCATCAAATTCAAAAATAGTTTCTCTATTTTCTTTTATCTGATTAATAACATGACCATGAAGATAACCTATTACAGGAAATTGCACTTCTTGTCTTTCCCAACTCCCTGATATATCGCAATCTTTTATGGTTATATCCCAACTGTTACCATAATAATCTTTAAAAGTACATTTTATCCATTCAGACGGTTCATTGCCTAAGTATCCAATAACTGTTACTTGTATTTTTTTGCTTTCTTTCATATTGTAAAGTTTCATAAAGCAAATAAAAATTATGTTTATTGATTTTTATTGTGCTGCTGCTGATTGAATTTGAGATAAGAGCGATTTGTACTGTGTTACACTGATTTCTTGTGTCGAAACAATCTCAAAATGGTCTGGTCGAACACCTCGTTGGATAATTTTCAAACTTGACGGCAAGTAGGTAATTTTATACCCATTTCCTGATATATAAGGCTTATTATAATCCAGTTCTAACGAAAGACCATATTCTGTCCGTACAAGTCCATTAGCACTATTTATTCTATAATCACCATCTGTTCCAGTAGGAGTTGAAGGGTCTCTTGGCACAAATGAACTTCCTCCTCTAAAAACAACACATTGTTTACCATTAAAATTTACACGAACAGGCCAATAAGCAGGATTATTAATATCACTTACAAAAGCAAGAGCATCGGGTCTAACAGCAGATGGTTTACTATTTGCCCAAGAGTCAAGGTTTTTCATTAAAACACCTGCACTTCCTAATTGTGGTATTAAGTTTTTTCTTGCTCTTTTTAGATATTGGTCAACCGTAACATCACCGTTATCAGGGTTGTAAATAACGTTATAAAAAGTAGGTTCGGCTAATATATCTGCCTTTCTTGCAGCAGAAGGTTTATCTCCTTCAGTAAGTGCTGAAACATCTTCTTTCTGACAAGAAGTAAAAAATACAGCCAATAATACAGCTATCAAAGATAGCTTTGAAAATAAATTTTTCATACTTTTACTTTGGTTTTATGTGAAACATGAGACTATTGCCCCTCCTTCGGTCTCCAAACTGTGGTGGGGCATTTTTCTTACTCTATTTTAGGCTTTTCAGATTCCGCCTTTGTCATTGCAATAACATTACAAATTTGCAAGGCATTCCTACCAAAGTAAATACTACCAAAGTACCATTTTAGTACCAATTTTGTGGTACTTAGATAGCATTTTGAGCGTTGAACTTCATTAAAAACCTATTCATGGCTTGTTTTCCTTTGATACCTAATTTACTCATACAATTTTGTCGGTGGCGTTTTACGGTGGTTTCCGCAATTTTGAGATTATTAGCAATTTCTTTGTTTAGGTGTACCTCAGCAGCTAATTTGAGGACTTTAATTTCTTGGCGAGTGAATTCTATCTCACGCCCACCAGCATTAGAAGGGTTTAATTCCATAGGTAGTTTATTGTATTACAGGTCTAATAAATTGCTTTAAAGTAGGTTAACTATCAACAAATATAGAACTTGTTTTTACTCCTACAAGTACATTTTTCTACGAATATAAAAACAACAATATTTCAAAAAAAAAAAACTCATTGAAAATCAATGAGTTACAAATCAAACATTTAATATTTTCAAAAACTTAAAATACTACACATAACGATAAGCCCAATAAATCAACACAAACTGGAGTACGATTCTTACATAAAGGACTAATTCTGGGATTTTAGCGAATTTCCCTGAGCTTATCATGAAAATATGCACAGGTAAAAATGTGACTAACATCAAGATAATTCCCCAAGCGGCAAGGCTACGTGTGGCGGGAAAGAGTAAGGCTAAGCCTAAAACAACTTCCGCAATGCCACTCAACAAAACCATCAGACTATGGTTGGGAATGTACGGTGGCATGATGGCAAGATAAAACTTTGGTTTAACGAAGTGATAAATACCTGCTGCTGTATAAAGTAACGACATGAGGTAAAGTCCGATGTTTTGCATAATTCTATTGAGTGATTGTTTATTGAGTGAATGAGTGGTTATGTAAATGAGCGATTTTATTGCTAAAAAACCTAATACCAACTTGCAACAATATACGATAAATATGGTAAAATGGAGTTTTCGGGAAACATTCTTTTTAAATGAGGGGTTATCTAATAAGTGTATTGTAATTTTGTAAAAAAGGGATTAGGTTTTAGAAATTAGGTTTTAGCAAAATGCTATGAGTTATTGTTCTACTCGCTAATCAAAATCAATTCATACCATGACAGTATTACCATATAAAGAGCAGGATGCTTCTAAAAAAGAGCAAGTAGCTCAAATGTTTGATAATGTTTCGCCAAAATATGATTTTTTGAATCATTTATTGAGTGGCGGTATAGATATTTTATGGCGTAAAAAAGCCATTAAATTATTAAAGAAAGCTCAGCCAAAAACTATTTTGGATATTGCTACGGGAACTGGTGATTTTGCCATTGAGGCTTTGGCATTGAAACCAGATAAAATTGTGGGCGTAGATATTTCGGAAGGAATGTTAAGTTTTGGTCGTGAGAAAATCAAAAAACTTGGCATGGATTCTGTCATTACTTTAGAGAAAGGTGATTCGGAAAGATTACACTTTGAAGACAATACTTTCGATGCGGTCATCGTTAGTTTTGGAGTACGGAACTTTGAGAATCTCGAAAAAGGCTTAACCGATATGTGCCGTGTTATGAAGACAGGCGGTACGTGCATGGTCTTAGAATTTTCAAAGCCACAAGGGTTTCCGATGAAACAATTGTATAATTTTTATTTTAAAAACATTCTGCCTACAGTTGGTAAAATTGTATCAAAAGACACTTCAGCTTATACATACTTGTACGATTCAGTACAGGCATTTCCAGAGGGAAGCGATTTTATAAAGATATTCCAACGTGCGGGCTTTACCCAAACGCAATGTTTACCACTTACTTTTGGAATAAGTACCATTTATATAGGCAGAAAGTAATTTTCTTTACTGTTCTCTCTTGTATTTTCGTCATCGGGTTATCTAATGAGGCAAATGCTCAACGATATGAGTATAAGCGAATTTATGATGAATTTTACGATGATAAGATTGTCCATTTTGGCTTTTTGTTTGGCTTTGGGTCGTCTCGATTTAATGTTTATCATAGTAAAAATTTCGGTTCGGGCAGTACGTCTGATTCTTCGGTTACGATTGTTTCACCAGGAAATTTTGCCTTTCAGGTGGGAGGTTTGGTCAATTTTAAATTAACCGACCGCTTTGATTTTAAAACAGGTTTGAATATTGCTTTGTACGGTCGTGAAGTTGATTATCGCTTTACTAATTCTCCTAATTTTCCAGCAGAATTGAGAGAATCAACATGGTTGGAAATTCCACTTTTGATGAAATATAAATCGCAGCGAAGAGGGAATTCAAGAATGTTTGTAGATGCAGGTGTGAAGATTGGAATCGAGGCAAATGTTAGAAAAAATGCTGCTTCAACCAAAAAGTTAGATACCAGAACGGGAGATTTATCACTAGAATACGGCGTTGGATTTGAGCAGTTTTTCAAATACTTTAAATTCACTCCAGAATTAAGATTCTCGCATGGATTAACGAATATGTTTATTCCTCCCACTAATAATAATGCTTACGCAAGAGATATTCAAAGACTTAATGCTCATACAGTTACGTTATTTTTGATGTTTGAATGATGTTAGAGTTTAGAGTTTAGAGTTTAGAGTTTAGAGTTTAGAGTTTAGAGTTTAGAGTTTAGAGTTTAGAGTTTAGAGGAAAATGGCTGTTAGGAAATTAAAGTTCCTAACAGCCATTTTTATTGACTTGAAAATTGGAATATTATTGCAAACAATCACTCAATCACAACTCACTAAATAAATCAATGTCCGATTCTCACATCCATATCCTCCAAAGCCACGCCTTTTGTTTCTGGCATCAAGAACCACACGTATAATAATTGGCAAATCATCATTACGGTGAAAAACATAAAAATAGGCGTTCCTCCAAATTGACCTGCAAAGTATGGGAAAATATTGGTAATAATTGCCGCAAAAACCCAGTGCGTTAAACTACCAAAAGCTTGTCCCGAAGCACGAACTTCATTTGGGAAAATCTCAGAAATGAATA
Organism: Arcicella sp. LKC2W; assembly: GCF_034931005.1. Lineage (NCBI taxonomy): Bacteria > Pseudomonadati > Bacteroidota > Cytophagia > Cytophagales > Flectobacillaceae > Arcicella > Arcicella sp. LKC2W. The sequence goes on along the minus strand of NZ_JAYGIN010000036.1, from coordinate 24,454 downwards.
CCCAAATTACGGCACCCTGACCGATGGCATGAGCCGCAATAAAGGCAAATACAAAGAAAGTCATGCCGTCAAATTGTTCTACGTAAAATGCACGAGCAATCAGACTCAATGAAATAATATAGCCAATTGAGCCGATGTACATCAATGTTTTACGACCAAATCTGTCAATTAAAGACACCCCTAACATCGTAAAAATCAAGTTAGTAAGTCCAATTCCTACCGATGAAAGTAAAGCCGTTGCTTTTCCTAAACCAGACATTTCAAAAACTCTCGGAGCATAATAAATAATGGCATTAATTCCCGAAACTTGATTAAAAAATGCCATTAAAAATGCCAATAAAATCGGGAAGGCGTATTTTTTTGAAAAGAAAGTCACATTGCCCAACTTAATATTATTTTGCTGAGATTGAAGAATTGACGCCAATGTTTTATCGGCAGTTTCTGGGTCAATTTCATTTAAAACGGCTTTTGCAGCTTCAATATCATTTTTTTGGAGAATTAACCAACGTGGACTTTCAGAAATCAATAAGGTTAATCCTGTGAAAATTATAGATGGAATTCCGACGATTCCCAACATCCAACGCCAATCGCTTTCGCCACCCATTGCTTGGAAAAAGTAGTTAGAAACATAGGCAATCATAATTCCGAAAACGATATTGAATTGGAACAAAGCCACCAAAAAACCACGCTTTTTTGCGGGTGCAATTTCTGAAATATACAAAGGTGAAACCACCGAAGACGCTCCAATACACAAGCCCCCAATAAAACGAAAAACCATAAAAGTATAAACGTCTTGGGCAACTGCCGACCCTACTGCTGACACAAAAAACAATGCCCCCAGCCAAAACAAAGCCTTTTTTCTTCCTAATTTATCGGCAAACCAACCGCCAAAAGCTGCTCCAAATACGGTTCCGTACAAAGCAATGGCAATAGCAAAACCATGAAGGGCATTACTCAATGACCAAAGTGCTTGGATTTTTTGTTCTGCTCCAGAAATTACTGCGGTATCTAAACCGAATAAAAAGCCACTCAACGCAACCGTCAGCGACCAAAGAATAAGTTTTTTGTTTTTCATTGTGATTAGTAGCACAGACTTTAGTCTGTATTTTTTGGGGATTTGTTACAGATTTCAATAAGTTCTTGGTATGTTATTTACAGACTAAGTCTGTTCTTTTCACACTACTTACAGACTAAAGTCTGTGTTACTTTTTTCTAAAAACCTGTAAAGTATTATTATTTCGAGCAATCAAATAATAAGGCAATTTATTCACCTTAATTGCCTGAATATCACGCATTTCGCCATTTAATAGCAAACCACTTTGGGCTGGAATAATTGATTTAAAATTACCTTTTCCGTCACTTTTAAGGATTAAACCGTAACTGCCGTCATAACGAGCTTGGTACATATTTGAGCCATAAAAATTACCCCCAACGATTACGTCTTTAAAACCATCTCCATCATAATCGTCTAATAATAAGGTTATTACCTTAGACGTTTGGGCTAAAATTGGCAGTGATTTCAACTTAAATTTATTTCCTTCTAAATTTTCCAAATAAACCGATTCAAAGGTATTTACTTGTTTTTCTTCTGCTCCGTCCAATTCATTGGAAGTCAATAAGTCGCTAATTTCTTTTCCTGCATACTGCGAATAATCGGTAAAATGCTTGTTGATAATACTTGGGATTTGCTTACCCATTTCGTCTTTCGTGGCAATTGGATACCATTTTTCTCCCCGATTATACACCAAAATTTGCTCTACGCTTTCGTTTTTATCAATGTCTTTGACGTACATTTTCAAAATATTGTCCGTTGGATTTTTTCTAAATTTGGTATTCGTTCCCAAGTTTCCAACGACAAAATCAATATCTCCGTCTTTATCAAAGTCATTGGCTACAATTCCTTGCCAAAAACCTGTATTTTTAGTCAATCCATTATCTACTTTTGTGAATTTACCTTTGTTATTTTGATAGGTTTGAATTGGCATCCAATCACCAATTACCGTTAAATCTGCGTCTCCGTCTTTATCGGTATCAGCCCAAATGGCATTTGTAACCATTCCTGCGGTTTGTAATTCTGGAGATAATGCTACGGTTTTATCCGTAAATCGTGGAGATGAACCATTGCCATTATTTACTAAGAGATATGATTTGGGCGATTTTCCATAATTAAAAGGAACAACTCGTCCACCCACAAAAAGGTCTAAATCTCCATCTTTGTCAAAATCAAAAGGTTTTACGCAAGATTTATTCGTGAACATGGGCGGAAGAGCATTTTTATCTCTTGTAAAATTCCCTTTTCCATCGTTGATATACACACGGTCGAATTGTTCCGCCATATTATCCAAGAACTCATTTCCACCCGAAACGACGTATAAATCAAGGTCTTTGTCGTTATCAATATCCAAGAAAACAGCGTCCACATCTTCAAAGATGGCATCTTCTTGAAAACCTACTTGTTTAGAAAGAGAAAATCCCGAAGAATTTTGCAAAAACAATTCTCCCGCCTGATTCCTCGCTCCACATACATACAAATCGTCTTTGCCATCACCATTTACATCGCCGATTGCCATTTTAGGCCCTTCCGTTGAAACTTTAAATGGCATGAGAGACTCTCGTGTAAAATCGAAATATTGGTTTTCTTTGTGGGTGAAATTGATGTTTAGATTGTTGCCAACTTCACTAAAAATTGTACAATTAACGCAGGCAGGCAGTTCCACTGTGGGTTTAACCCTAACAGCGTTTTCTACGACAGAAGCATCTTTTTCATTCAAAGTCAAAACGGTATTCGGTTTTACTTTTGTCAGAATTTGTACTTTACCACTTTCCCAAATTACTTTCACGGTATCAATCAGCGTGGTATTTTTCCCTAAACCAAAAGTCAAAATGGGAGCAACTGACGACATAAATCCACGAGTTGGCATATTTTGCTGAGTTTGTTCAATGCCATTGGCTTTGATTATTACCTTCGCTCCTATCCCAAACGTGTTTTTATTTTCTCCTTTCAGATTAATTTTACAGAAAGTATTTTGTAGTTTTTCAATATTTTGGTTTTTATAAATCGTCGCTTCTTCGTTGATATTATTGGTGATAATTTCTAAATCTCCATCATTATCCAAATCGGCATACGTTGCTCCATTAGAAATATTTGCCTCCTCAAATCCCCAAGACATAGATTTATCTTCAAATTGTAACGAAGTATTTCCTTTGAAAAAGTAATTATGCACCTTGCCATCGGGCATTAATTGCAAAGCCTTTTGGTCAAAACCGTTTTGTGGATTATCGCCGATGGTGTATTTTATGTAATTGAGGTCGTTCGGGCGACGCACTATTCCGTTGGCAACGAAAATATCTTTCAGTCCATCGCCGTCAAAATCATTCATCAAAACGCTCCAACTCCAATCGGTAGCAACAACACCCGCCAAAGCGGCAATATCAATAAAATTTCGCCCGCCTTGATTCAATTGCAAGCAATTGCGACTATACTGATAAAAATATCCAAACTCTAATTTGTGAAGAAAAATATCCAATGGGTCTTCGCCTGCTGAACTCTTCTCAACGGTTTCGTCTTCGGGATACATATCCAAAGTCATTACGTCTAAAAAGCCATCATTGTTAATATCCGCAATATCCGACCCCATCGAAAACCGACTGGTATGTTTCATTCGGGTTCTACTTTCTTCTACAAATCGTCGTGACGAACCATCACCATTTTTTTGATTGATGTACAAATAATCATCTTCGTGAAAATCATTGGAAACATAAATATCTTCCCAACCATCATTATTTACATCAGCAACGGCAACGCCCAATCCGTAACCCATGGTTGCCTGAAAAATACCTGCTTTTGCACTCACATCTTGGAATTTCCCATCTACATTTTCAAATAAATAATCGCCTGCATCAGCATCTCTTTCAGTACGTGTACTGATATTTCCATGCGAGCGTGACGTATGTACGGCATGATTTAGCAGAAAACAATCGAGGTCACCGTCTTTATCGTAGTCGAAAAAAGCAGATTGGGTTGAAAAACCAGAGAAATCTAAGCCATATTCTTGGGCTTTTTCGCTGAAAGTGCCGTCTTGATTATTGATGAATAACTCGTTTCGTCCTTTGAGATTTTTATATTTCCCAACGGCACAAACGTAAATATCCAGAAACCCATCACCATTGACATCTGCCATTGTTACGCCTGTTTTCCAATTGGCATTGCCTTTGATACCTGCTTTTTGGCTAATATCTTCAAAGCGTAAATCACCTTTATTCAAGTATAATTTATTTTCTCCTTGATTGGAAACAAAGAATAAATCCACCAAACCGTCATTATTTATATCACCCGAAGCAACACCTCCACCATTATAAAAATAGAGATAATCCAAAATACCGAAGTCTTTAGTGTCTTTTAAATTATTGCTAAAAGTGATATTGCTTTCCGAACTGGGTACTTTTTCAAACAGCTTTATGTCTTCTGTTCCTTTTTGGCAGGAAAGAAATATGAGGATGAAAATGGTGATTAGGATATATTGTATTTTAAACTTCATTCAAATATTTTATTTCATAACAATAAAGCCCTCAAAATGAGAGCTTTAAATATTTTATTTTTCATCTAATAAACTCTCAATTAATGACTTTATAGCTTTATCCGAAATACTTTCATGCTCAGATTTATCATAAATTGATAGTAAATACAATTCATTGTCTTCAGAGAGAAAATAAGTAATAATTCTTGCTCCACCCGATTTTCCTTTATTTTTCGACGAAATTGCTAATCTAATTTTGAAAGCATTATTGCCTAAGGGTGTACCAAGTGTCGGTGTTTCCTTCAACTCCTCAATGAATTCTTTCATATCCGAATCAAGAGAAACATATTTCTTAGCTAATCTCTTATACTCACGCTTGAAATCAGGTGTGAACGTTATCAATAATTCATTCATTATCAAATAGTTCTGAAATTGATGGCTTAGACATTTTACCTTCTCGCATACTTTTCATTTGTTTAATACTACGCTCAAGTCCTTCTAAAACTTGTGTATTTTCTGTTTGTTTGACCTTCACAAAGTCAAATTTTTTGAGCAGTTCCATAAAAAAAGGGACTTCTTTATCGGGTATATTTATGAGTAAATCCATAGCTGATATTTACGATTAATCTGTCTTAAATAACGGTAAAAATACCTTTTAAATTGATAGTTGACAAACATTATAATTACTTCAACCCAAACACCTGAGCTTTCTCATTATTTTTCACCAAAACAACTTCTTTTTTACCGCCTAAACTATTGATAACACGCATTTTACGAACTTGTCCTTTGGTAAAAAAACCTGTTTGTTTTGAGGTTTGAACGTCGTATTTCCCTTTGCCTTTTCCTGCTAAAATAATTCCGTAATTGGCATCGTATCGCCCAACTTCTGGGATATTATCAAAGAAATTACCTGCTAACAAAATATCTTGATTGCCGTCTTTGTTATAGTCGACAATTTGAATGCTATTGATGGGTGAAATTTGGGCTTCGAGTGGTAACGCTTTGAGTGAAAACTTACCGTTTCCTTCATTAATCAAAAACGAAGATTCCGTATTATTCACCATTTGAAGGGTTTTTCCTGCCATTTGGGCATCCGAAAACAAATCGTTGATTGATGCTTTTGCGTAATCAGAGAATTTCAAGAACTTCTGTTTTACCGTTGGAATTTGTTTCTGTAAATCGCTTTTCAAAATGGCAGGACAACTTTTTCCTTGACGATAACAAGTGATGATTTGCTCGGTTGTTCCGTTTTTATCAAAATCATTGACGTGTAACTCAACTGGTTCATTTTCAGAGGCTTTAAAATTATGATTTAGTCCCAAATTGCCTAACACAAAATCTGTATCGCCATCGCCATCTATATCAGCGGGTTGAATACAATTCCACCAACCGTTTGAAACAGGAACTTCAGAATCAGTATCTTTCTTGAAAGTCCCTTTTTCATTTTTCAGAATCGTTACTGACATCCAATCGCCCACCAAAATTAATTCGGGATATTTATCACCATTGACATCCAACCAAGCCACATCCGTTACCATTCCCAAATTTCGGGCATCGCCCAAAACGGTTTTACTCACGTCTTTGAAATTCCCTTTTCCGTCATTTTTCAAAAGCGTACTTTCTGGATTTCTGCCATACAAAGTCGGGGTTAATCTTGAACCGATGAATAAATCAAGGTCGCCATCTTTATCATAATCGCCTGCTTTTACGCATGAACCACTGGCGAGAATGGCAGGAAGATTAGCATTTTCGATGAAATTTCCTTTTCCATCATTCATATACAGGCGGTCACGGAGTTGTAAATCGTCTGGATTGTATTCGTTACTGCCCGTCACCAAATATAAATCAAGGTCTTTGTCATTATCGGCATCAAAGAAAAGAGCATCAACAATTTCTAAATAATTATCCCGATTAAACGCCTCAGTTTTGGCAGGAAGCATTTTTCCATTCTTTTGCTGAATGTACAAATTCTTCGCAAATCCCTGAGAACCACCAATATAAGTATCGTCCAAACCATCGCCATTGACATCGCCAATTGCTAAAGCTGGTCCTTGCGTTGAGTATTTTTGTTTCAGTAAAAGGTCACGATTATAATCCACAAAGTCATTTTCAACGTGCTTGAAATCAAGCGTTTGTGTTGTAATATCCGTAAATGGCAATGACGTTACTAAAGGTTGGAATTTGAAAAGTTGATTGGCATTTTTATAATCAAGCACCAATAATTGGTCTGATTTGGGATTTTTAAGGACTTGTTTTTTGTCGTCGTTCCAAACAATTACCAGTGAATCTATGGCTGCGTTTTGCCCTAAACCAAAGTTTAAAGTCAAATCAACCGAAGACTGAAAGCCACGGTTTGGCATTTGTTGAAGCGTTTGGCATTGTGATTTTTGGTAGATTTTCACGGTAGAACCAATCCCATCTAAATTTTTAGCCGTTCCTTTCAATTTTACTCTTAAATAATGATTCTTTAAAGTCTCATTTTCTTTATTTCGGTAAATAGAAACGGGGTCGTTATTGTTGTTTACCACCAAATCCAAATCGCCATCATTGTCCAAATCGCCATAAGCAGAACCATTTGAAAAACCCATTCTATCCAGTCCAAAATTCTGACTGGCATTTTCAAAACGTAATCCTCCTAAATTTCTAAAAGCATAATTTGGAATCGGTGTAGAAGGCGTTTTATTTATCAAATCTTTGGGATTGAATTTTGGGTCTTGGATAGATTGTTGCTTGGTTTTATCGTCTCCCAAAAATGCCACATAGTCTTGGTCGGTCAAGTCTTTATTGATACCATTTGCCACGAATAAATCCTTTTGACCGTCATTATCCATATCAAACATCAATGCTCCCCATGACCAATCGGTAGCGTGAACACCCGCCAATTCCCCTGATTCAGAAAATGTTCCATCGCCATTATTGACGTGCAACATATTCCGAGCAGATTGGTGGTGATAGCCTTGCTTTACTTTAAATTCATTGAGGTCATAACCGTCGAAAGTAGTCGTCTTTTTCAGTCTTTCGTCCCCCTCTGGAAGCATATCTGTCACAAAAATATCCAAATTCCCATCGTTATTAATGTCCGCAATATCCGCTCCCATCGACGACAAACTAATGTGTGGCATTTGGTTCTCTAAATCCTCTTTGAACGTCCCATTTTTTTGATTAATGTACAGATAATCACGCTCATAGAAGTCATTTGAAATATAAATATCCAACCAGTTATCGTTGTTTACGTCGCCAATGGTAATGCCCAAACCAAAGCCAATTAAACTTCCAAAAATCCCTGCTGCTTCAGAAACATCGGTAAAATGTCCATTATCATTTCTGAACAATTTATCTCCCCCCAATTTATCACGCTCATTTCTTAGATTAGCATAACCCAATCTATCCATCGGTGTAAAGCTGTTATTGAGCGAATACATATCCAAATCGCCGTCACGGTCGTAGTCAAAAAAGGCAGCGTGCGTAGAAAAACCACCGTCTTCCAAACCATATTCTTTGGCTTTTTCGGTAAAAGTTACCTTGCCATTTTTTACGCCATTATTAATGTATAATTGATTTCCTCTGGCATCTCTACTGCCTGAATTACAAACGTAAATATCCAAAAAACCATCGCCATTTACATCGGCGAAAGTTACCCCTGTACTCCAAAATTTCTTCCCAATAATTCCTGCTTGTTTGGTTACATCTTCAAACTGAATAGACGTTTTGTTGCCTTTATTGAGGTATAATTTATTGTCTTCAAAGTTGGAAGTCAAGAAAATATCCGCAAAACCGTCATTGTTTACATCGCCAATGGCTACACCACCACCGTTATAAAAATTACGGTATCTGAAAATATTAAAATCATCTTTTTCGAGACTTTTATTGGCAAAATCTACGCCTGTTTCTGACGCTGGCAATTCCTCAAAAAGGGTATCTGAGTTTTTTTGATTACAGGAAAAAGTAACAGTTCCGATAAGCAAAAGGAATATTTTTTTCATTTGTATTATAAAAATGGTTGTTTAACGTAACACAGACTTCAGTCTGTATTTTTCAACTTACAGACTGAAGTCTGCGTTACTAAATACTTGTACCTTCCCTTCACAAACGCCAACTAATATATTTTTACCAACTCGTTTCACCGACCTCACATCACCACGCACATACACGCCTGACTGTTGAGTTGACATTGACTCAAAATTAAAATTACCTTTGTTCAAAAGCATTACTCCAGTATTGGCATCAACTTTTCCAATTCTCAATCGGAATTTGCTATTATTACCCATTAGCAAAAGGTCTTTCTTACCGTCATGATTAAAATCTTCCGCTAAAATGGCGTAAACTGGGGCATTTTGAGCTTGAATTGGTAATTCGTGGATAATTAACTCGCCTTTTTTGTTTTCCAAAATTAAGGTTTTGAGCGTTGTTATTTCTTTTTTATTTGCTTTTTCTAAGACATTTCCATCAAAAAATTGCTCCATTGTTGCTTCAGAAAACGTCTTATAATCAGGGAATTTCTTTTTCAAAATGGGCATTTGTTCCGCAACTTCATCACGAGAATAAGCAGGATATGATTTCCCTTGAATGTAATAATTCATAAAAAAATCAGTCGTTCCATTTTGGTCAAAATCACTATAAATTAGAGAAGCAGGCTCATTTTCAGTTGCTCTTACTTGGGTATTTGTTCCAAGATTTCCCAAAATAAAATCCTCATCACCGTCTCCGTCAATATCAGCTTTTTCAATAGTGTTATACCAACCAGCACAATGAGCGAATGAGTGATTGAGTGATTGAGTGAGTTTACCTTTCGTATTTTTTAAGACGATTGGTGACATCCACTCCCCCACTACGATGATTTCTTCAAATTTATCACCATCCAAATCTGTAACGGTTGCATCAGTCACTAAGCCTAAATCGCCCAATGGGATTTTTGTAAAATGGGCTTTTCCATCATTTTTGAGCAGAAAACTTTCTTCTGAAAATGGAAAATGATTGGGTTTTATATGTCCACCCACAAATAAGTCCATATCTCCATCACGGTCAAAATCAAGTGATTTTACGCATAAACTATTTGTTTGGTCTTCCAATAAAGGAGACTGCTTGAAGTTTCCTTTTCCGTCATTTAACCACAATTCATCGTTTTGTTCGGTAAATTGAGCATTGGCATAATTACCGTTAGCAATGTATAAATCAGGAAATTTATCGCCGTTAAAGTCTTGAATTACAGCGTCTTGATTATTATGTTTTTGCTGAGCGTTCAGTTTCAAAAGATTCGTTTTATTTCCCAAAACAAAGCCTCCTGTTTGCTCTGTTGTTCCGCAAATAAACACATCATTGATTCCATCTAAATTAACATCACCAACTGCCATTTTAGGCCCTGTGTAAGAATAATGCGTTGGTAACATCACCTGACGGTCAAAATTGTTAATTGGTGCGATGATGTGTTGATAATCTAAACTTTCAGTAGCAGTTAAAAGTCCATTTTTAGGATTTGCTGGCGTTATATTTTCATGAGTAGCTTTTGCATAATCAATCGTAAGTAATTGATTTACTGAAATTTTTGATAATTTCTGCGTTTTACCATCAACCCATTTAATTTCAACATCACAATTTTTAACATCATTTGGCAGGGCAAAAAGTAAATCCCCAATACTACTCGATTGAAAACCATGCGTTGGCGAAACTTCCTGCGTTTGAATGTTCTGATTCGATTTTACCGCAATTTTTGCCCCAATACCAAAAGGATTTAAAGTCGAGCCTTTTAGCTTGATTCTGACAAAATTCTTCGGGTTATTTTCTTGTTGGGTATTTTTATAAATCCGAGATGGTTCATTCAAATTATTGGTAATGAGTTCCAAATCGCCATCATTATCCAAATCAGCATAAACGCAACCACTCGCCACCGTTGCTTGGTCAAATCCCCAATCTTTTTGGGCATTTGTAAAGGTCAGATTTGTATTATTTTTGAAAATATAATTCTTGGTTTGGCTCGTCGGCATTTGTTTCAAATGCTCTAAAAATGGTTTTCTCGAACCGTTTGCTTCTTCGTCATTGTAATATTTGATAAAGTCGGCATTGGTATAATCCTTCCCGATTCCGTTGGTTACGAAAATATCTTTGTAGCCATCCATGTCAAAATCCGCCAAAAGCGTTCCCCAACTCCAATCTGTATTTGAGATTCCTGCTAATTGCCCGATTTCCGAAAAATTTCCATTTCCGTTATTCACTTGCAACATATTACGCATATTAGCGTGCCAAAAACCATTCTGTAATTGTGCCTGATACGTATTCCAATTATCCGCCCAAAGCAATAATTTTTGTCGGGCATTGTCTTCTGGCAACATATCCAACGTAAAAATATCAGACAAACCATCGTTATTTATGTCAGCAATATCAATGCCCATTGAAGAATACGAAGTATGTTCAATTCGTTCACGCAATTCATCTTTGAAAGTACCATTACGCTGATTGATGTACAAATAATCGTCTTCTACATAATCATTGGTTACATAAATATCAGGATAACCGTCTTGATTAATGTCCGAAATCATCACGCCCAAACCAAAACCGAGCGGATTACTTTTTATACCCGATTCTTTAGAAATATCCACAAATCGATTATTTCCATCATTTCTGAACAGTTTATCACCTGCGTTATAATCATACGCATTTCGCATGACTGAAGCCTCTTTTCGTTGATAACCTGCCAAATTATGATTGACCAAAAAGCAATCTAAATCACCATCTAAATCATAATCAAAAAATGCCGCTTGCGTAGAATAACCCGAATCATCTAAACCATATTCGGCGGCTTTGTCTGTAAATCGTGGCGACGAACCGTTTAGATTTTTATTATTGATAAAAAGTTGGTTTTTGCGTAACGTTGAATCTCGTAATCCCGAATAACAAACGTAAATATCCAACCAACCGTCAGCATTTATATCAACTACACTAACGCCTGTTTTCCAAGCACCTTTTCGCCCTGCTACGCCTGCTTTTTCGGTAATGTCCTCAAATGGTAAGTTTGCACCTTTATTCAAGTACAGTTTGTTATCTACCTGACTTCCAGTAAAATACAAATCTACTAAGCCATCATTATTGAAATCGCCAGATGCAACACCTCCACCATTATAAAAATATTCATAATTGAGAATATTTTCCTCCTCCGATTCTGTTACGATATTGGCAAACTCAATCCCAGATTTATCGGCTTCTAATTTCTCAAAAAGTGGTTTTTCATTTTTACAGGAAACCAAAAAGCAAATAAATCCTCCTAAAAATAAATATGTACTTGATTTTATGTTCATTTTAATGGTTAATCTTTCCAAGCCTCTGGCTCTCTGGTGGTTCTATATTTTCCCTCAATACAGTACGCTCGTGGCCCACTAATTGCTCCTGGCGGCGGTGGTAAAGTTCTACCTGCAATTTGTGGTTTAACGGGACTATATCCATCTGTTCCAACTTGGCGGTCAATGTAAACAATGCGTTTATCCGAACCAAAAACTTCAAAAAGACCTAATATTTTTTCATCTCTGTTATCAACATTGAAGATATTTGGACTAAACTGTGTTTCGGCAGGAACATCAAAAAGCGTCCCTGAGCTTTGTGTAACGTCTTTTATACTTCTGTAATAACGATACATTTTCTCAGAAATAGCTCTTTGCTCAATTTTCAAATAATAGTTTGTTCTGTCGTCATAAGGAATTCTCATGATTGGATAGTTCTTAATTTCTTGACCATTCAAGAGATTATCAGACAAAATATTATAAGTTGAACTGGTTAAAATATCAAAACATTGCGAACCACACAGATAATTTATCAACTCTGGCGATGACTGTCCGTAGGGATAGTTTGGTACTAAACTGCATCTGCCTAAATTATAATCATAGCCAATATTGCAACTCGCACAAAATAGTGTTCTTTCATAGTGCGTCCATTTCCATTGATAATACTGCCCCGTTTCTGGGGAATCCTTAAAGTCAACTGAAATGTCAAAACCAACACTTCTAACATCCGTTAATGGATAATTCGTTTTTACCGTAAAATTGGTATTGACTTTATCAATATTAGGAACTGCAATTAATTTCTCAGGCGTTGATTCATATTTTTTGCCATTTCTCAAATTAATGTGAAGCGTGTAAATATTCCCTACAACTCCTTGAAATTTAGCCGATGTTTCATAAATTCCATCTACTAATTCTGTCAAATTTTCTCTATTTCCTTTGTTATCCGTTATAAAAACGTCAGCACCTTTAATGGGTATATTTTCAATATTAATGCTCAAACTTGGCGATGAAGTTGATACTGTTACTCGGTGAGAGCCAATTTGATTCGACAAAGAACCTTCTACCGTTAGAAAAGCATCATTACTAATCTGTTCAAAATCACGTATTTCGGTTACACACGACCACATTCCCAATGTCGTCAGAGCAAAAAGATAGAATAAACGCTTCATGACGGTCATTTGAATTTAAAGTTATAGGCTAATGAAACTAAAGGAGAGGCAAATACACTTAATTGATACACTTTTGTTCCTTCTTTTCCGTTGGTAAAAAATACAGAATAAGGATTTGAACGTCCGTAAACATTATAAACCGTAAAAATCCAACTACCTTCCCAACGCTTTTCCTTCATACTCGGATTGGTAATCGTCCAAGAAAAATCTAAACGGTGATAATCAGGAATTCTATCATTATTTCTTTGAAGATACAATGGAAGTTGCTGACCATCAAGCGTGTATGTTCCCGTAGGCGATGAAAATGGTCGCCCTGTATTATACGCAAAAATGAACGAAAAGCTATTGTGTTTGTCTGGTTGTGCATTCAAAACGATATTTACCGTATGTGGTTTATCGTAATTTGAAGCGTACCAATTACCACCGTTAATTCGTTGCTCAGGATATTGCCCATTCGTTTGCTGAAACGACCTCGCATACGTATAACTAAACCAACCTGTCAATTCACCTTTCTTTTTAGAAATCATTAATTCTGTTCCGTAAGAACGTCCACGACCTGATAAAAGCTGTGTCTCTAAAGTCTGATTAAGTTGTAAATTAGCTCCTGAAACATAGTCAATTACATTACGTGTATCTCTAAAATAGGATTCTAAAGAAGCTTCCCAAACATTATCATTCCAAGTTTTGAAATACCCTAAAGATAAAAAATCACTGGTTTGGGGTAAAATATTTTCGTCCGCAATTTTCCAACGAGAAGTCGGTAATGGCGTTGTATTATTAGAAATTATCTGCAAAAATTGTTGCATTCTATTATACCCAAACTTCAATGAAGTCACAGTATTAAGCACGTAAACTGCGGTAAGTCGGGGTTCAAAACCTCCATAACTTTTTACAATTCCATCTTTTTGTTCCGATGAAAGCAAGGTAACCGATGAACGAGGCTCGCCTTCTTGATATTTTCTAACCTGCGAAGGTCCAAGATTTAAAAATTGGGTATATCTCAAACCAAATTGGAGTGTCAATTTATTATTTACTTTAAACTCATCATCGACAAAAAGTGATAATTCCATCGACTGCTCTTTTGCTAATTCAAGGCTTGAAATTTTAGAAACAATGTCTTTATTCAAAATTCCAGGATTCAAATCATATCTTACGGCATTAAAGCCAAAATTGGTTTTGTGCTTTTCACCCAAAGCATAATCGTAAGTAATCCTAAGATTTTGATATTGAATATTATTTCGTAATTCAATTCGGTTGATTGAATCAGGTGATTCCGTAACAGTTTTGTAATTGCTATACGCTCCAACGACTTCAAAACTGGCTTTTTCACTGATATATCTGTTCCATTTCAACGATAAATTTGTGTGTCCATATCTAAAATCCGTCTGCTTCGCAATCACATTTTCAAGGCTAAATAAAGAATCTACTCGATAAAAATCTTGACTAAAATATGAACTCAACGAAATTGTATTCTTTGCGTTTGGCTTGTAATAAACCTTATTGGCGACGTCATAGAAGTTCGCACGAGTATTTTTTAAATTATCAGGAGCAAACAATTTGAACCAAAAATCATTAAAGGAAATTCTGGCTGTACTCAATACTGATAATTTATTTTTAATTATTGGAATTTCAAGCAATACTCTATTAGAAATTGGCCCAACTCCCCCACTCATTTTAAACTTTTCCAGATTTGGGTCGAGCATTTTAATATCCAAAACCGAGGCAGTTCTACCTCCAAAACGAGCAGGTATTCCACCTTTATAAAGTTCTAACTCTCGAATACCATCGGAAGCAAAAATGGAAAATAAACCAAAAAGATGCGTTGGATTAAAAATGGGCGTGTTATCAATAAAAACTAAATTTTGGTCAACAGCACCACCCCGAATATTTAATCCGTTTGCTCCCTCACCTACTGACGAAACACCTGGAAGTGTTTGTAAACTTCTTAACACATCCACTTCCCCCATCATGGCAGGAATTTTCTTGATACCTTTCATACTCAATAAAGAAACGCCCAAAGATGGTGATAAAATATCTTTACGTGTAGCCACACTGGACACAATTACTTCTTCCAATTGCCTTGTGACATCTTCTAAAACAGCATCAATAACTGTATTTTTATTAAATTTCACATATAATCGAAAGGGTTTGTATCCAACGTGAGTAATTCTCACAACATATTCATCTTCGGGCAATCTCAATGAGTAATTTCCTAATGAATCACTCACTACACCTGTTTTACGTGAATCTAAGGCAATAGCTGCCCCTGCTAAAACCTTCCCCGTGCTGGCATCTTTTACATTTCCTCTGAGTAGATAGGTAGTTCTTTGTGCATACAACCCATTTCCTAAAAAAAGTAAAAGCCAAAATATTATTCCTCCATTAGTTCTCATCTTTTCTTTTTTTGATAGAATGTAAGTATGAACTATTATTTCATTATTTTCTATTTTTCAACTTTTTCATAAAATGTTGCTTTTTCATCAACTGTTATATAATCTATTTTAGGTCTTTTACTGATAAAATAACCTTTAACATCATAAGTTGGGCTTGTTTCATCTACTTTAGGATACTTTTTTGCTTTACCCTCAATCATCATTATTATTTTATCCTTCGTAAATGACTTTAAGGTTAAAAATCCAGATGCCATCAAATAGCCTTCACCCAATTTCTTGGCTTTATTTTTCATTCTTCCAATCATCACATTTGAAGAATATCCACTTTCTAAGATAACAGGAACACGTATTGGTCTTGCGGCATACCATTTATTTCCACCAAAGTGAATCATCACATTACTGTCAAATTGGTCATAATAACTGATTGTCACGTTTTTTTCCAGAATTTCTAAATGTCCTCCAAAAATACTTTCTTCTTTGTAGAACTTTTCGCCATTCATTTTAATAATAATTTTAGATTGATTATCCTTCAAAGACTGATAAACCTTTTCGCACATTTCCTCCTGCTCTTTCTCTGTAGATGAACAAGCAGTACAAAAACTTATCATTGCTAATATTGCGAAATATTGGAAAGATAAACTAAGGCACTTCTTCATTTTTTTACTGTTTAATATTAATTGGGTAAAATTACGTTTTATGTTTAATCAAAAAATGCCCGTTAAAACGAGCATTTTTTGATTGAATATGTTGCAAATGATTATTGATTAATAACCAATGTTTTGCTTCAAGTTTGGATTGATTTCCAATTCTCTTTGTGGAATAGGGAATACAACACGGTAAGCTGGAGATGCAGCAGTACGGTTTTGTACTGGAGCTGAGAATGTACCAAAACGAATTTGGTCATTTCTTCTCCAACCTTCCCAATACATTTCACGTCCACGTTCAGCTAAGATGTCAGCATCTGTCAAAGCAGTTAAAGCTTTAGTTCCACGAGCAACTCTCAAGTTATTGATGATTGTCAAAGCAGCAGCAGAAGCTTTATCTTTTCTGTACAATGCTTCAGCTTTCATTAATAACACGTCAGCATAACGGAAGAATACATAGTCATTACCTGGAGAATCAATATCAGATAAATCTGGAATATACTTAATTACACGTACACCTTCAGTTTCATTAGCATTTTTGATGTCAATAGCTGAAGTAAACACTAATGGTTTACCAGTTCTATCTGTCAAAGCAACTCCGCCTGCTCCAAATTGTTGACCAATCAAGAAACCTGCACGTAAACCTTTCACATCTGTTACACCTGGAATTGATGCACCAACACGGCTATCAGCTTTATCAAAACTGTTATAGAAGTCAGCTAAAGTTGTAAATCCGTTCCAACCTGATGGAGTTTGGTTGTAGTGAGTTGTCATATAATAACGGTTTCTTGGAGAAGAACCATTGTTATTACTTGCACCTTTCTCATTTGGAATAACAAAGATTAACTCTTTTGATTTTGAAGAGTTATCATAGTGGAAGTTATCAAAATAATTACTTGATAAAGAGAATTTACCAGAATTAATGATAGCATCAGCATTTGAAACTACCGCATCCATATCAGCAGCAGCAAAAGTAAATGGACCTGCTGCAGCATTTGGGTCTTGCGTAAATACAGCGTTATTCAAATATGTTTTAGCCAAAAGAAAAGCCGCAGCTTCTTTCGTTGCTAAACCTGAATTTGCACCAGTAGCGTTATCTAAAAGAGAGCTAACTTCTTTCAAATCAGCGATGATTTGAGCAGCAGCTTCTTTACGACTCAATGCCTTTGGTAAAGCACCTGGGTTAGCTAAATCTCTAAAAGCAACTTGACCAAATAAGTCAGTTGTATAGTACATATAGAATGCACGGATAAACTTAGCTTCTGCTTTTTGCTTAGCAGTAGCTTTTGCGTTACCTAACACTTCGTTAGCTAAAGCGTGACCTCTGTTTAAGTTATTCCAAGCAGCCAATACGTCATCACTTTGGTTTGTCCAAGTGTGCGTATGTAAGTTTCTCCATCTACCGTTATCGTCCCAGTCAGCACCTCTTGTTGGTCCTTGCATCTCATCAGATGGATGCTCTGTCAAAGCGTAAATTGCGGCTTGGTCAGTAAAAGTTCCTAAAGTTTGGTAAGCAGATTTTAACTGTAAATCTGGTTGTACGGATGAAACTTCAGATACACGGTCAAGAACTGCGTCATCTAAGTTACTACATCCAATTGTCCCTGTCATCAATATTGTGATTAGTGAAGGGATAACTATTTTATTAATGTTCTTCATTTTGATATCTTATATAATTTTTAATAAAATGGAATACTGATAGATTGTCTATCAATAATTATATTTATTAACGATTAGTCTAATAATGAGGTTTTAAATTTCTTTAAAAAATTTAAGTAATATTAGAAATTAGCACTAACACCCAAAGTAAATGCTCTTGCTTTTGGATATGAGATATAGTCAATACCCAAAGAAGGAATAGCATTAGCCCCTGTACCTCTTGCCGCAGCTGGGTTAGAGATTTCTGGGTCTAAACCTGAGTAGTTAGAAATCAACAACAAGTTTTGACCAGTCAATGAGATATTCAATGATTTAGCAAAGCTGTTTGCAGGTAACTTAACTGTGTGACCGATTGACAAGTTAGAGATACGGATAAAATCAGATTTCTCTAAATAGAATGTTGATGCCACTGGAGCATCTCCGTAAGCCTGACCAGTTGTGCTTGACAATGTGTAAGGAGTTACGTTGTTACCTTGTTTCAATGAACCTCTGTTCAATACAGCTGTTGCCGTGTTGTTATAGATATAACCACCTGACTGACCGTTGATGAAAAGACTTGCATTCCAAGAACCGTAAGTAAAGTTGTTAGTTAAACCCCAAACCATTGTAGGGAATGGACTTCCTTTGTATGATTTCTCTGCTGACAAAATTGTATTACCGTTTGAATCATATCCTTTGAAATCATTCAAGAAGAAACCATATAATGGATATCCTTGTGTGATTGGTTGGATAAATACACCTGATAAGCCTTGTCCGTATAAGTTACCTGTTTGGATAGTAGCAACGTCTAATTTAGCCACTTCGTTTTTCAAGAAAGTAGTATTAACACTTGCATCCCAACCTAACTTAGTACCTGCTAAGATTTGGTAGTTTAAGCTAAATTCAACCCCTGTGTTTCTGATGTCAGCAGGAATGTTTGCCCATCTTGTTGTTGCAACATCTGGTTGTGGTGCAGCAAAAGGGAATAACAAGTTGTTTGTACTTTTATTGAAGTAATCAACTGTACCTGTTAATCTTCCTTTCATTAAACCAAAGTCAAGACCTACACCATAAGCAGTAGTAGATTCCCATTTAATGTCTGGGTTTGGTACGTTTTCTTTAGAAATACCACCTGCACCAGAGTTAGGAGCGTAAGTAGCCAATGAAGTATTAGTAGGGAACTCTTGGTTACCTGTGATACCCCAGTTAGTTCTCAATTTCAAGTCAGAGAAAATCTCTTTTGGAATGAATGACTCATTCGATAAACGCCAAGCAGCACCAACTGATGGGAAATAACCATATTTATTGTTAAGACCGAATTTAGAAGAACCATCAACACGAAGCGTACCTGTTAATAAATACTTGTCGTTGAATGAATAGTTTACACGACCGAAATAAGACTGTAAGTCATACTGAGACTTTGCAGAACCTCCTGAGAATGCTTTCTGAGTACCGCTATTATCAACAAAGTTAAGGTTGTTAGATAAGTCGAAACCAGCTGGAGAAGTAAAGTAAAGAGCTTGAACATAATTACTTTGGTTTTCAAATTTCTGATAAGAGAAACCAGCAATCGCATCAATTTTAGATTTACCAAGAACAGTTTTGTAGTTCAAAGTATGTTCAATTGTAGTGGTTGTGATATAACGGTTAGCAATTCTTGAATAACCTTGGTTATTTGGAATGTTTACGCTAAATCCTGGCGTATTTGGTTGAACACTTGTTCTTGTTACACCATTTGAGTTATCTAAACCAAAGTTAGCTTTGTAAGTTAAATCTTTAGTGATGTTCCAAGTACCAGTGATGTTCATCAAAGTTCTTGCAGTGCTACCACCAATGTTGATTTGTTCTAATAAAGAAACTGGGTTACGGAAAGCAGGAGTTCCATTTGTAAAGTATGAACCATCAGCAGCAAGGATTGGATAAGTAGGGTTAGTTTGAATAGCTCTACTGATTACGTTACCTTCAAAACCGATGTCACCACCTGTTGCAGCACCTTTATCTTTAATTTGAGAAGTTGTCATAGCAACACCTAAAACCACTTTGTTATCAAATAACTTGTGAGTTGCGTTGATACGAGCTGTAACTCTTCCCATTGAAGTTCCTTTAACTGTTCCTTGTTGGTCGTTATAACCTAAAGAGAAGAAATAGTTAGTTGCATCATTTCCACCACCGTAGCTCAAGTTATAGTTTTGAGTAACAGCTGTACGATATACTTGGTCTTGCCAGTTAGTGCTTGAACCTGCGTTGATTGTTTTGTTATTAACATCCAAACCAGCTTTAGCAGCTTCTGTTAAGAAAGCACTTGTAGAAAGAACGTCATAGTTTTTATAGTTTGAAGCGATACTTGTACCGATTGAAACGTTCAAGTTACTCTGACCAGACTTACCTTTCTTAGTTGTAATTAAAACTACACCGTTTGCACCTCTTGCACCATAAATAGCAGCAGCAGAAGCATCTTTCAATACTGAAATACTTTCAATATCTGAAGGGTTCATGAAGTTTAATGGGTTTTTAGCAGCAACGTTACCGAAACCTGCACTACCATCTGCACCATCAACTGTACTTGAACCGTCTAAAGGAATACCATCAACTACGTATAATGGGCCATTACCTGAACGAATTGAAGTAGTACCACGAATACGGATGTTAATACCCGCTCCTGGCTCACCACTGTTAGGAGTCATTTGAACACCCGCAGCACGACCTTGTAATAATTGCTCTGGAGAAGCGATAACCCCTTGGTTAAAGTCTTTAGCAGTTAAAGAAGTAACACCACCTGTTGCGTCTTTTCTGGTAGTAGTACCATAACCAACAACAACAACTTCGTCAAGAGCCTTATTTTCCGAAACTAAAGCTACATTTAATTCAGAACGAGCACCAACCACAACTTCTTGCTTTCCATAACCTACAAAAGAGAAAACTAAAGTAGCATTAGCTGGAGCAGCAATTTTGTAAGCACCATTGATATCCGTTTGAGTACCTTTGTTTGAACCTTTTACTGAAATAGAAACACCAGGCATACCTGAACCGTCTCCTTTATCAGTTACTTTACCCGAAACTGTTTTGTCCTGAGCATAGATGCTTATAGACACAAGCATAGTGATAGCCATCAAAGCAGTCTTCAAAAGAGACTTTGATGCTACACCCTGTCGCACTGAGCGACCGAACCATCTGTAAAAATGATTATTCATAAGGTTTTGTTAAGATTGGAAAATGGTTAATGAAAAACTACAAACATCCACATATTTAATAACTGCTCTTCCGCAAGTTATGAGTGAAAACTACCAAAGCATTTACCTAAGTAAGAAGTGACGTGGGTTAGGCAAATTGGCATTTTCACAAGACTAAATATGAAATTGCTTTAAAATTATCTTACAAAATAGGAGAGAAAATTTCTATAATTCAATTTTTTTTTGAAAAAATTTTATTTACTCCATCATTAACTGAATCTAAGAAATTGTACTTATTTCGACTTTGCAAAGTTTAGCACATATTAGAACAGTGTTTGCAAAAGTTTGCAAAAGTATCTATTATCGTCGTTTTTAATGAATAATGCCACAAAATTACCTGTCCTATATTTTTATTTTATTGCATTATTCCAACATAAACTACCTTAAAAAATATTTATACTAACATCAGATTAAATTTATTGGTAATTTTGATGTGTAAAAATAGAACTTAGAAACGTAATATAATTCTTAGTATAATCCAAAATGACCAATCACAATTTACTCGCTCAACTTGCCACTAACTTAGAAGGTGAACTCCATTATGATACCGTAATGAGAACACTTTATGCAACGGATGCTTCAGCGTATCGTGAGATGCCGACAGCGGTGGCTATTCCTAAAACGATTAATGATATTAAAACATTAATCAACTTTGCTCGTGAAAATGGTTCATCCATTATTCCGAGAACAGCGGGAACTTCCTTAGCAGGACAGGTTGTAGGAAATGGAATTGTGGTGGATGTTTCTAAAAATTTTACTAAAATATTAGAAGTAAACAAAGATGAACATTGGGTACGTGTGCAACCAGGCGTTGTCCGTGATGTGCTGAATATGGAGCTGAAAAAGTACGGACTCTTCTTTGGCCCTGAAACTTCAACGGCTAACCGTGCCATGATTGGCGGAATGGTTGGCAATAATTCGTGTGGCTCAAATTCGGTGGTATATGGCTCTACTCGTGAACACGTGATGGAAGTAAAGGGGATTTTAGCGGATGGTTCTGAGGTTGAATTCAAGAGTTCTAATATCGGTGAATTACAGGAGCTATTGGCCATTGCCGAAAGAAAAAATGGTACAGCGACGCTTTCGGAAAAAATTTACCGAGAAATGAACAGCATTCTGGTTAAACCAGAAAACCAAACTGAAATCCGTAAAGAATTTCCAAAACCAAGTATTGAAAGACGAAATACTGGTTATGCTTTGGATATGTTACTAAACTGCGAACCATTTACAGAAGGAGGAAAACCGTTTAATTTTTGCGAATTAATCTCTGGTTCAGAAGGTACGCTTTGTTTTTTGACGGAAATAAAACTTCACGTAAACGATATGCCACCACCAGAAATTGGTTTGGTTTGTGGGCACTTTAATACTATTGATGAATCACTAAGAGCAAATTTGATTGCCCTGAAATATAAACCGTCGGCTTCGGAATTGATGGATCATTATATTTTGGAATGTACTAAAGCGAATAAAGAACATAGCCAAAACCGTTTCTTTGTACAAGGTGACCCAGGTGCGATTTTGGTGGTTGAATTACGTGGAGATTCTCATGCAGAAATTGAAGCCAAAGCAATTGCCATGGAAGCAGAAATGCGTGCTGCTGGTTTGGGTTATCATTTTCCTGTGGTTTATGGTGCTGATACCAAAAAGGTTTGGGATTTGCGTAAAGCAGGCTTAGGGCTACTTTCAAATCTTCCTGGTGATGAAAAAGCTGTTGCCGTTATTGAAGATACTGCCGTTGATGTGAATGATTTACCTGATTTTATCCGTGAATTCAATGAAATTTTAGATAAAAACAATCTGTATTGTGTACACTATGCTCATGCGGGTTCTGGAGAAATTCACCTTCGACCAATCATTAATTTAAAGACGGTTGAAGGAAATAAGCAGTTTAGATTAATTGCCGAAGAAATTGCGACTTTGGTTAAGAAGTTCAACGGTTCGCTTTCGGGAGAACATGGCGACGGACGTTTACGTGGTGAATTTATCAAGCAAATGGTTGGCGAACACAATTATCAGTTGATGAAGGATGTAAAACGCATTTGGGACCCGTATAATATTTTTAACCCAAATAAGGTAGTTGATACGCCTCCGATGGATACGTTTTTACGCTATACGCCTGGGCAACAAACACCTAAGTTTGAAACAACTTTCCGTTTTACCGACCAAGATATTTTACAACACGCCGAACAGTGTAATGGCTCGGGCGACTGCCGTAAAACACATCTTTCGGGTGGAACGATGTGTCCTTCTTATATGGCTACTCGCAACGAAAAAGAAACTACTCGTGCAAGAGCCAATATCCTGAGAGAATTCTTAACCCATTCTGATAAAGCTAACCGTTTCGACCATAAAGAAATCAAGGAGGTTTTTGATTTGTGTTTGGCTTGTAAAGGTTGTAAATCTGACTGTCCGTCGAATGTGGACGTTGCGAAATTGAAAATGGAGTTTTTACACCAATATTACAAAGAAAATGGTGTACCAATCAGAAGTCGTTTAGTAGGAAATTTTTCTAAATTATCAGGCTTATTTTCATATATCCCTTGGGCTTATAATTTAGTTTTTGATACGCCTGCATTACGTAAAATTGCGAATAACATCGTTGGTTTTCACCCTGATAGAACGATGCCTTTGTTGGCGAAGAAAACTTTTAAAAATTGGTTTAAAAGCCACGAAGGCACAAAAACGCAAAGAAAAGTTTATCTTTTTGTGGATGAATTTACTAATTATAATGACGTAGAAATTGGCATTACAGCGGTGAAATTATTGAACCGTTTGGGTTATGAAGTCATCGTACCAAATCACGTGGAATCTGGTCGTCCGCAGTTATCAAAAGGGCTTTTGGATGATGCTAAAAAATTGGCAAATCAGAATGTGAGTTTATTGAAAAATGTGGTTTCAGAAGATATTCCATTGGTCGGCATTGAACCTTCGGCAATCTTAACTTTTCGTGATGAATATCCTGATTTAGTGGATGAAAATTTATTAGAAGATGCTAAAAAACTGTCCAATAATGTCTTCATGATGGAAGAATTTATTGCCAAAGAAATTGATGCAAAACGTATTTCAAAAAGTGCTTTTACGACCGAAAAACGTTTGGTAAAATTGCATGGGCATTGTCAACAAAAATCACTTTCAAGTTTAGTTCCTGCCAAGAAAAGCCTCTCATTACCAACCAATTATGAAGTTCAAATTATTCCATCGGGTTGTTGCGGAATGGCAGGTTCATTTGGTTATGAAAAAGAACATTTTGAACTTTCAAATCAGGTTGGAGAATTGGTACTTTTCCCAACTATTCGCCAACAAGCCAACGATGTAATTATTGCTGCTTCTGGAACAAGTTGCCGTCACCAAATCCACGATGGAACTGGTAGAACTGCTAAACACGCTGTGGAAATTTTGTTTGAAGCATTGGTATAAGTAAGTTCATGAGTTTATGAGTTTTAAGTCATGAACTTACTACTCATAAACTCATCATTTTGTCCCGTCCTAAAATAGGTTGACTTTTTTGATTATTTGTAAACTTAGAAAAGTCCAAGTTGTTGTCCAAATTTTTGTTTGTTAATTGTTCTTTCATCGACGTAAATATTCATTTTAA
>NZ_JAYGIN010000035.1:0-40221 GCF_034931005.1 Arcicella sp. LKC2W | reverse complement strand
CACCCCCGACCCCTCTCCGATGGAGAGGGGAGAGAAAAGCGGAAGAATGCTCCCCTCTCCATCGGAGAGGGGCTGGGGGTGAGGTTTTTAGGACTTGCATTAATAAGTATACAGTTCCGAATCTAAATATTGATTTTATTTAGGTATTATCTACCTTAACTCTTTCAAGTGTTCCAAAACTTGGGAGAGTTAATTCAGGGTATTACTCTGCACCACAATCTATATTATTGTAAACATTTGATTTTCAGCAAAATATCTTTATTTTTTAGATGGATAATACGATTAACCATGACTAATAAATGCCTAATTTTTATTTTACTTCTGATTTCCCGCATATCGCTTGGGCAAGAAAAAGACTATAATTTCATTAACATTAATAACAAAAACGGATTGTCATCCAACACTGTAAATGCCCTTTTGAAAGATAAAGATGGTTTTATGTGGTTTGGAACTAATGATGGTCTAAATAAATTTGATGGACAAAACTTTGTCGTATATCGGCATAGCGAAACCGACACAAATAGTATTGGGAGGGGAATCGTGATGGCGATGAAAGAAGATATTAATGGAAATCTTTGGATTGGGACAAATATAACCCTGTCAATGTATAATAGAAGTCTAAATAATTTCATCAATTTTGACTTTAGTAAACTTGGTTGGATTAGAAGTATTTTGGCTGACCATCTTGGTAATATTTGGGTTGGTACTTACTCAGGATTGTATCGTTTTAATCCTCAAACAAAGAAAATCATTTCCCATAAAGCAGAACCGTCGAGGGCAGATAAGTTAAACTCAAATGTAATTTTATCAGTCTTTGAAGACAGTAAAAAAAGAATTTGGGTAGGCACAAATGCTGGTTTACATTTATTGAATCCCCAAAATGGCATTTTTAAACGTTTTTTGCACAAAAAAGAAATATCTGAAAGTATTTCAAATGATGTGATACGTTCACTTGCAGAAGACAAAGAGGGAAATATTTGGTTAGGAACTGGAGGTGGATTAAATAAAATGAATGTCCAAAAGCAAACATTTGAACATTTTAAAAGTGTAAAGTCGGATGAAAGAACATTGAGCGACAATAGTATTTACAAAATAGCTTTTGACAAAGAATCTAAACTTTGGGTTGGTACAGAAGATGGCTTGAATATTTTTAATCCATCAAATAATAAAACGTTTAGAGTAAATAAAACAATATCAAATAAATACAGTGGGGTAGGAGGGTTTGTCGGTCATTCGGTCAGAGATATTTATTTAGATAATTGTGGTATTTATTGGATAAGTACCTTGCAAGGTGGCGTAAATAAATATGACAATAATCTGGCATTTTTTAATCATAAAAAGCTAAATCCATTAGATGTAAATAGTATCAGTTCTGGTGCCGTTTTTGCATTTGCGGAAAGTCCTTCAGGTGATATTTTTATGGGTACTGACGATAGAGGACTTAATGTTTTTAACAAAAAAACAGGACTCATAAAACCTATTACTTTACAAGGGATGGACAATCAAAAGGGATTTGTTCTAACTTTAGAGCGGACTGAGACAACACTTTGGATAGGCACATACCACTATGGCTTGTACAAAATGGATTTATTGACAAATTCAATAAAGCATATACAAATTCCTAAAAGTGTTGCCGATGCAACAAATACCCCAATTAATTGTTTGAAAGCCGATAAACAAGGTAATATTTGGATTGGTACAAACGGTAATGGACTTTATAGGTATAGTATAACTACTGGCGAACTGGTGCATTTTAGTAATATTTTTGTTCAGCAAAAAAATCGAAATATATTGTTCTCTGGCTACATTACAACTATTGAATTAGACCAACAAGACAATTTATGGATTGGCACCAATGGCGGTGGTTTGGTACGATACGACCCAGCTCAGAATAAACTAAAAATTTATAATCATGACAATAGCAATCTGCCATTAGATATGATAATGGCCATTCATTGTGATAAATTAGGGCAAATTTGGGTAGGAGTAATGGGAGGGGGGCTATGTCTCTACAATGCTAAAGCTCAAAAATTTTATCAGTATAGTATTAAAAATTTGCTCTCAAATGATGTGATTTATAAAATTTTAGAGGACGATTTGGGGAAATTATGGGTAAGTACCAACAAAGGAATTAGTGTTTTTGACCCTCAAAAAAAGGTATTCAAGAATTATACCTACCACAATGGCATTCAGCAAAGCAATTTTAATATTGGCTCTGGATTTAAAACCAGCTCGGGTGAAATGTATTTTGGGGGAAATGAAGGTTTCAATTTTTTCAACCCAAAAAATCTCAATCAGAATAAAAATATTCCATCTCTTGTATTTACAGATTTAAAGATTGGCAATAAAAGCGTAAATCCTGTTGAAAATTCAGAAATTACCGAACCAATATCAATTGCGAAGAAAATAAATCTTAGCTACAAACAGAACTTTTCATTAGATTTTGTGGCATTAAACTACACTGCTCCGCAAGAGAATCAATACACGTATATGCTTGACGGTTTTGATAAAGAGTGGAATCAAGTAGGAACAGTTACCACTGCGGTATATACCAATTTGGACCCAGGTAAATACAAATTCAGATTGAAAGCCAGAAGTGAAGACAGTTCGTGGCATACTCCTGAAAAAGTAATAGAAATCATTGTTAATCCTCCCTTTTGGCGTACTTATTACGCTTATTTTGCCTATTTTCTGATGGCGATAATTACCTTTTACATACTGAGAAGAAGAGCAATTCAAAAGTTGAAAAACGAGTTTGCTTTAGAACAAGAGCGAACAGAAACGGAGCGAAAAATAGAATTAGAACAATTGAAAATTAAGTTCTTAACAAATCTCAGCCACGAGTTAAAAACGCCACTTACCCTAATTCTAAATCCTATTGAAAACCTTTTGATGAAGGAAAAGAGTATTGACAAAATTGATACTTTAAATTTAGTCAATAGAAATGCCAAAAGGTTATTGAATATTGTCAACCAGCTTTTAGATTTTCGTAAAATCGTTGAAAATGAATTAAAACTTAATCCCTCAAATGGAGATTTGGTATCGTTTACCAAAGAAATATTTGATTCATTCAAGTATATATCCGAGCGTAAGCATATTCACCTCGATTTTTTTACCACTATTGGAGAGTTTTATACTGCTTTTGACAAAGATAAAGTGGAACGCATTTTATTAAACCTACTGTCAAACGCCATTAAGTTTACCAATGAAAACGGCAATGTTTATCTACATCTTGAAGAGGATGGCAACAACGGAATCAAACTAATTATTGGAGATACAGGAATAGGTTTGCAAGCCGAAATGTTAGACAAAATCTTTGAAAGATTTTATCAAGTAAATACCAATGTCAATTTTCTTAATCAAGGCAGTGGCATTGGACTTTCAATTACACAAGAATTTATAAAACTTCACGGAGGTAATATTCAAGTAGAAAGTAAAGAGGGAGAGGGAAGTATTTTCACGGTTAGCTTACCTTTGTTTGCACAGCAACAAAACGAAAACCGCTATTCAAGCATACCGTCAGAAAGAGAAATTACGGTTAATGAAGGTAATGAGGAAATAACTGTTGAATCATTAAAAATTGAAAAAACAACCATATTATTAGTGGATGATAGCGAGGACATCAGGACATATCTCAGAGAAAGTTTAAAAGATACTTATACAATCGTAGAAGCTTCTGACGGAAAACAAGGTTGGCAAAAAGCACTATCTGCTCATCCTAAAATTATCGTGAGTGATGTTAATATGCCAAATATGGACGGTATTGCTTTAGTGAAAAAATTGAAAAACGACAATCGAACAAAACACATCCCTGTGATTCTATTGACTGTTTTAGCGGAAGAAATTGACCAATTAAAAGGGTTAGAAACAGGAGCAAATGACTACTTGACCAAGCCATTTAGTTTTCAATTATTAAATATAAAAATCAGTAATTTGTTACAATTAAATCACTCTTTTAAAGACACTTACAGTAAACAAATAAATATAGAAATTCCAGAAGTAGAATTCATGTCGGAAGATGAAAAGTATATTTTAAAAGTTTCTCAATACATCGAAGACCACATCAGTAACCCAGATTTATCGGTGATGGAACTGAGCAACAAAATGAATACCAGCAGAGGCACATTATACAGTAAAATTCTGAGTTTAACGGGAGAAACACCAGTAGAATTTGTGCGTTCTGTAAAACTCAAAAAAGCGGCAATGCTATTAGAAAAAAGTGAAATGAAAATCTCACAAGTTGGCTATGAAGTGGGTTTTTCTAATCCAAATTATTTTACAAGGGCATTCAAAGCAAAGTATAAAATTTCCCCTTCTGAATACATTTTACTAAAAAGAGAAACTTCAAAAACGAACACTAATTCAAAAGAAAAACAAGCAGATTAATTGCTGATAAATAATCTCGAAGTAATGACTTCGAGATTATTTACATTTCGGATACCACTAACCCACCTTTTTCTTCGCATTATCTTCTCAAAATAAGATTGATATATCACTTAAAACAGAAAATTTTCAAATTCTCCAATCACCCAATTTCCCTTATTTAATTTTTTCATAAAAAGAGCAGTTCTTCGCTTGAATGGATACTCTTTGGCTTCATTCAATAAATTTAATTGTGTCCATTCGACATTTCGCATCTTATTGAACATTTGTGAATCATATTTGACATTTTGTGCCAAACATTTTTTTCTACATGCACTTACTTTACACCGTCAAAATGCCCCTTTATCTAAGGAGGGTTAAATTATTTATCAAAACAATCATATTTAACATTCTCATGAAAAAATTCGACTATCTTATTTTTCAGCGGAAGAATATCCCATATTTCTTGATATGGATTATTCTATTTTCGTCAATTTCCAGTTTTTCAGCAGATGCACAGACCTTAAAAGGTCGTATCACGAATGACGCAAATAAAGAATTACCTGGAGTATCCATCTTAGTTAAAGGAACAACAATTGGGACAGTTACAAATAGTAATGGAGAATACAGTTTCAATAATTTGCCTAAGAATGCAACCATTGTTGTGTCAAGTATTGGCTATTTGAAACAAGAAATCAATGTTGGAACAAAAACAAATATTGATATAACCTTACTGACTGATAACAGAGAATTAGGAGAAGTTATCGTTGTTGGTTATGGTACTCAAAAGAAAAGAGACATAACGGGTTCGGTGGTTTCTGTTTCAGAAAAAACACTGAAAGAAGTACCTGCTTCCGACTTATTAAATACCCTAAAAGGTAGAGCTGCGGGGGTGTCAATTGTGAGTAATGGTTCTACCCCAGGTAGCCAAGCCTCAATTCGTATTCGTGGTAACCGTTCCCTAACGACGGGTAATGGTGATGGACTTGATGGCCCTTTAGTAGTAGTTGACGGCATTCCTTATGGTGGACTGAATGACATAAACCCTGATGACATTTCAAACATCGAAATTCTTAAAGATGCTTCAGCAACAGCCATTTACGGTTCTCGTGGTGCGGGAGGTGTTATCTTGGTAACAACCAAAAGAGGTAAAATCAGCAAACCTGTATTTAGTTATGACGGATACCACGGAGTAACCAGTAGAATGGGTAGATACAACGTCATGAATGGAGAGCAATATGCTAAATTCAAAGACTTATCAGCAACTTATAATACCCAAGGAGCAGGAACGACCGCTTATCCTTTAACGGAAGAAGAAAAAGCTAATTTAGCAGCTGGAGTTTCAACTGACTGGCAGGATTTATTGTATAGCACAGGCTTCAATACAAGCCATCAACTTGGTGTACAGGGTGGAGTAGAAAATACTCAGTACGGTATGGGGCTTGGTTATTTCAATGAAACAGGCATTATGCCAAATCAGAATTTTGACCGTATGACTATCCGTGCCACATTAGACCAAAAGATTGGGAAACGAGTGAAAATTGGCTTAAACACAATTAATACGCTTACTCGTAAAAATGACCCTGCGGGAGGGGGAATCCCAACTGAGTTAGTACGTTTATCGCCGTTGGTTTTACCTTATAATACTGATGGAAGTGTAAACTTAAACCCTAAAAAAGGCACTATTGAAGCTCAGGCAGTCAGCCCACTGACGTTAATTTCTCGTGGAGACGACATACTTTCAAACGAGCGTTCGTTGAGAACCTTCAATAGTTTATATGCAGAAGTGAATATCATGGACGGTCTTAAATATCGTTTCAATGCAGGTCTAAACTTCAGTCAGGTGCATTTTAACGGTTATGGCCCACCAAATACGTTTGTCAATACAGGTGTTGACCAAAGTGTTTCAAATGCCGATATTAGAAATACAGAATATTGGGATGTAAACTTTCAACATTTATTATACTACGATAAAGTATTTGCCCAAAAGCATAAAATTGGTTTGACCGCTCTTTATGAAATTACTAAAAACCATAACTTAGGAAGCAATTTTAATGTAAAAGGTGTTCCCGCTGATTATATCCAAACGGCAAACTTTGCTTTGGCATCAGGGGCAATTACGGCAAATCGTGATTTCGGTAACTCTTTCGGAGAAACGGGATTAATATCGTACATGGCTCGTTTGAACTATACTTTCAATGATAAATATACGATGACGGCAACTTTCCGTAGAGACGGTTCTTCTACATTGTCACCTGGTAATCAATACTTTAACTATCCTGCCATTGGTTTAAGTTGGAATATTATTGATGAGCCATTTATGAAAGAACTTCCTGCATTCTCTAATTTGAAGCTACGAGGTGGATGGGGTATTTCGGGTAACCGCAACGTAGGTGCTTATTCTACTTTAGGAGCATTATCTGCTGGTTATTATAATTTTGGTACAACCACCGCAGGTCAAGCTCTTGCTTACACCGTAACAAGTTTACCTGCGAGTAATTTAGGTTGGCAATCAACTGCTCAAACTGATTTTGGGTTAGAAATCGGATTGTTCAACAACCGTATTACAGGTTCATTTGATGTTTATCAGCAGAATACAAAAGATATTCTATTATCAGTAAACCTTCCTCAAAGTAATGGAGCAGGTTCTACGTTGAAAAACTTAGGAAAAACTAAAGGAACAGGATTTGAGTCAACTTTAACTTTTGATATTCTCAGAAACAAAAACGGTGTTAATTGGAGTACAGACTTAACTTATTTCTTTAATCGTGAAGAAATTACCCAACTAACGACTCCTTCGGAATTAGACAATAAAGGAAATTTTTGGTTTGTTGGACAGCCTTTAACAGTTATTTATGACTATAATAAAATCGGGATATGGCAAGAATCAGATAAAGCTGATGGTACATTAGCAAAACAAACTTCACCTGTACAAGTACCAGGCGAAATCAGAGTTGAAGATGTAGATGGCAATGGCAAAATTGATGCAGCAGACCGTAAGGTTATAGGAAATTTTCAACCAAAATGGGAGGGAAGTTTAACCAATAGAGTTACCTACAAAGGCTTTGATTTATCTGTGGTTACGTATGCACGTATGGGAATGAAAGTTTTAGTTCCTTACTTAGCTGGAACATCAGGTGGTGGCTCAGGATTTGGATTCCTTAATCAAGGTCGTTCAAATCAGTTAGTAATGGATTACTGGACACCTGAAAATCCAACAAATGCCTTCCCAAGACCCAATGCAGGTGGTGGAGTAAGAGACTTTACCTCAACCACACAATACCAAGACGGCTCGTTTATCAAAGTAAGAAGTATCAACTTGGGTTACACAGTTCCAACCAAAATACTTAATAAACTTGGCGTTTCTTCAGCACGTATTTACGTAAATGCAACCAATCCATTTATACTTTATTCGCCATTGGTAAGCGATAAACTTGCCGTTGACCCAGAAGGAAATGGATACGGAAATACCATTCAGGGCGGAAACTTCAACCGAGTAATTAGTGTAAACCTAAATAACCCACCCATTCGTCAGTTTACTTTAGGTGTAAATCTCAAATTTTAATTACAGATAAAAAGATGAAAAAAATAAATATTTCAATACTTGCCTTTACTTTATTTCTAAGTTTAGGATGTGAACAAATATTAGTAGAGGCACCCCAATCTCAAATCGTACCATCCTATTTTAATAGTCCAGCGGGCGTACTTGGAGGTATTGCGGGCGTTTACAACGAAATTCGTAACCAATGGGGAACGGAAGGTTTTTCTTCAGAAATGCAAGCTGGAACCGATGAGTTTATTCAAGGTGCAAGTAGTGGGGGAGGACCAGTTCATACCTTTAATGGGTTGAATAGTACCAATTTTGGTTCGGCATGGGGAACGTCTTTTACCTGTATAAATACCATTAATGGCGTACTGAAATTTGGTCAAAACATTGATTTGCCAGAAGCAACAAAAAAACAATATTTAGCACAGGCTAAGTTTTTAAGAGCATTTTGGTATTTTTATTTGGTTCAAACTTGGGGAGATGTGCCTTTACATACCGAATTTATAACCGTTCCTTCACAAGCCGCAAAAAGAGACCCCGCAGCCGAAGTTTATAAATTAATTATTCAAGATTTAACCGAAGCTGCAGCAGCTTTACCAGACAAACCGTCGGCACCTTTCTTGGGAAAAGCCGCAACAAAACCTGTTGCACAGTTTTTCTTAGCAAAAGCATACCTTACTCGTGGTTGGTTGACAAATTCACAAGCGGATTTTGCCGAAGCAGCAAAAATTTCGAGCGAAATTATAGCGAACAAGGGAACGCATGGCTTGGATTTATGGCAAGACTTTGGAGATGCCTTTGTACCCGCCAATGATTATGGTAAAGAAACGATGTTTGTAAGTGACCACTCAAATGATGCGAAATTTGGATATTATTCTGTCGGTGGTGGTGCAAGTGGTGGTGCAGGACAAAACCTTACGCCTTGGTTTGCTAACTGGAACTATCCAAATAATAGCGGGGTAAACTCCAATGTAAATGCCAGCGGTGTTTTGGTAAATTCTGGCACATCATTGATGGTTCGTGATTCTTATTACGGTCGTCCATACCAACGTTTGCGTCCAAATAGCGTAAAACAAACCTCGGGAGCAGTTGCAGGGAAAAACTATTTCCTTGACCAAGCTTTTGTAAAAAGAAATGTTGATTCAAGATTTGCCAACACATTTTACACCGTTTATATCGCTAACCAATCAATTACTAATACTGCAACGGCAGCCAATAACAAAAGAGGAATCGGTTATACTACGCAAATTGGCGTTGATACCGCAGTTTGGTTACCAGACTTTGAGGTTGTTGGAGCTCCACAATTCAATGGCACAAAACCATTTAAAGGGCTAATTGTTCCGCCAAGTCTTTGGAAATCTGACGTTTACCCTGCCATCAAAAAACACATGGATCCAAGTCGTGGCACTAATTTCAATGACCCATCGACTCGTCCAGTAGTAATTACTCGTTTTGCTGAAGTATATCTTGTAGGAGCAGAAGCCTATTTACAGTCAGGCAATAAAGAAAAAGCTGCCGAACTTTTAAATGTGTTGCGTCAAAGAGCCGCTTATCGCAAAACCAACTCAGCCGCTCAAAATATTGCAGCTTCTACGGCAATGTTAATCAAAGCCGACGATGTGACAATTGACTTCATTTTGGATGAAAGAAGTCGTGAACTTTTTGGTGAATGGATGAGATATAGCGACTTAGTCCGTACTAAATCTTTAGTGAGAAGAATACAACTTTGGAATAAAGAAGCAAGTCCTTATGTAAAAGATTTTCATGCTTTAAGACCAATTCCACAGTCAGAAATCGACCGCACAGTTGAAGGGCCAGCATTCACACAAAATCCTGGTTATTGATAAATTACAATCGTGATATGTCAAAAAATACCTGCTCACAATGATAATAATTGAGCAGGTATTTTTTGATAAAAAAACTTTCTTGTTGATAATCAGACAAACAACTTAATCATAATTCTTAATTTGTCTTTGTACTTAACTGAAATTCAAATAATTATAAAATAAAACCTCAAATCGTGAAAAATACAAACGCAAAAAACAAACTATACCTCATCTTCTTATTCGCTTGTTTGCTAATAGTAAACAGGTCTTTCTCACAAAACGCCAAGTTTCATATATATCTATGTTTGGGACAATCAAACATGGAAGGCAATGCCAAATTTGAGCCACAAGATACCACCGTAAATACTCGTTTTCGAGTATTAGAAGCCCTTGATTGTGATAATCTTAACAGAAAAAAAGGACAATGGTACACCGCCATTCCACCATTGAGTAGATGTAAAACAGGATTAACGCCTGCTGATTATTTTGGTCGTGAAATGATAAGTCATTTACCCGAAGATGTAACCGTTGGAGTAATTAATGTTGCCATTGGAGGTTGCAAGATAGAATTATTCGACAAAAATATTTTTGAAAACTATAAGACAACCGCCCCCAATTGGATGAAAGGAATGATTGACCAATACGATGGAAACCCATATAGTAGATTAGTAGAATTGGCGAAAATTGCTCAAAAAGATGGGTTTATAAAAGGGATTTTATTGCACCAAGGCGAGTCAAATACTGGTGATACGTTATGGACTAAAAAAGTAAAAATAGTGTATGATAATTTATTAAATGATTTGAATTTAAAAGCAGAATCAACGCCACTGTTAGCAGGTGAAGTTGTAAACGCTGACCAAGATGGTAAATGTGCAAGCATGAATAAAATTATCGCAATGTTACCACAAACCATACCAAACGCTCACATTATTTCGTCGGCTGGTTGCCCAGATATAGCCGATAATTTACATTTCAGTGCAGAGGGTTACCGTATTTTGGGGAGAAGGTATGCCACTAAAATGTTAGAAATTTTACCTAAAAATTAATCCGATTAATCATAACAAAATGAAAATCAAAAGTTTGTTTTTAACAATATTGCAAGTGATAATTTTTAAATTTTCATTTGCCCAAACCGTTACGCTTACTAACCCTATTTTAACTGGTTTTTATCCTGACCCAAGCATTGTAAAAGTGGGGGCTGACTATTATTCTGTTCATTCTACTTTCTCCTATTTCCCTGGTTTGCCCATCATGCACAGCCGTGATTTGAAAAACTGGAAACAAATAGGGAATGTAATCAACCGTCCGTCGCAAATGGATTTCATGGGCGAGCGTATGAGCCGTGGACTTTTTGCCCCTGCTATTACTTACTACAAAGGCATTTACTATGTTACTTGTACCGATATTGACCACGATGGAAACTTTGTGGTAACCGCCACAAATCCCGCAGGCCCTTGGAGCGACCCTGTAAAAATGCCTCAAGTTCGTGGCATCGACCCATCTATTTATTTTGATGAAGCAACTGACAAAGCATACATTGTTTATAACAGTGATGCTCCTGATAATAAACCCCTTTACGCTGGACATCGCACGGTGCAAATGTATGAGTTTGATTACAAAAACTTAAAAACGATTGGTGAGAAAAAGCAATTAATAAACGGTGGTGTGGATATTACCAAAAAACCCGTTTGGATAGAAGGCCCACACATTATGAAACGTAACGATTGGTATATTTTATATTGTGCAGAAGGTGGAACATCAGTAAATCATTCACAAGTGGCTTTGCGTAGTAAAGATATTTGGGGGCCGTATGTGCCTTATGAAAGAAATCCTGTCTTGACTCAAAGGGAATTACCAACAGACCGCCCAAATCCAATTACTTCGGCTGGACACGCCCAATTTATCGAAGGCCCAGATGGAAATTGGTACTCGATTTTCTTGGCTGTTCGCCCTTACGAAGGTGATTATTACAATACGGGTCGTGAAGTGTTTATCGCTCCGCTTACTTGGGTGAACGACTGGCCAATGATTGAACACGGAGAAAAAGCCATCGAATACAAATACGAAACCAATATCAAAGAAGTAAAACAAAATGATGCTTTGCCTCAAAATGGTAATTTTTCTTACACCATGAAATTCGACAAAGGTCTTGACCTTTCGATGATGCACTTGCGAACGGTAGATAGTAGCTCGTTTAAAACTTCAAAAAGTGGACTTATTCTAAAACTCAAACCTGAGACTATTTCAGAACTCGGAAATCCATCATTTGTGGGCAAACGTCAGCAACATCTAAGCAGTTCGGTAGAAACGGAACTCGTTTTCTCTCCAAAATCTGAAAAAGAGAAAGCTGGTTTGGTGATTTATCAAGACGAAAGTCATTATTACTTTTTGGCAAAATCTATTAAAGATGGTAAAACTCAAGTTGAATTATACAAAAGTGTTCACCGCAAAAAAGACGTAGAATTGATTAATACGCTACCTGTTGGCAATGGAAAATTAGTATTGCGTATCGCTACAAAAGGTAATAAATGTGATTTTGCCGTATCAGAAAACGGCAAAAAATTCAAGATTTTAGCTAAAAATCAAGATGGAAAACATCTTTCTACAAAATTTTCAGGTGGTTTTGTGGGCTGTGTTTACGCCATGTACGCCACCTCAAATGGTGAAAAGTCAGACAATAACGTAACATTTAAATATTTAAAATACAGTGGCGATGATGCCATTTTGAAATGAAAAAAATCCTACCTATTTGTTTATTTCTATTGGTCGGTCAGATTGGTTTTGGACAAGCTCATAACCCAATCATTCACGCTGATGTCCCTGATTTATCCATGATTCGAGTGGGTAAAAACTATTACATGAGTAGCACCACCATGCACATGAGTCCAGGTTTACCCATCATGAAATCAACGGATTTAGTCAATTGGGAGTTGCTCAATTATGCCTATGATACTTTGGCAGATATGCCCGAATTGAACTTGACTGATGGCAAAAATGCTTACGGACAAGGTTCTTGGGCGAGTAGTTTACGCTATCACAAAGGCACTTTTTATGTCACCACATTTGCCAGTACCACTGGGAAAACCTACATTTTCAAAACCAAAAACATTGAAAAAGGCAATTGGGAAATGGCTTCGTTTAAACCTTCTTTCCACGACCATACTTTGTTTTTTGATGAAAATGACAAGGCATATTTAATTTACGGAGCAGGAAAGCTCAAATTAGTTGAACTAAACGATGACCTTACGGGCATTAGAGCGGGAACAACCGAAAAAGTAATCATTGAAAATGCCAGTTTACCCGCAGGAAATAACATTATGTTGGGTGCTGAAGGCTCGCAGGTTTTCAAGCACGAAGGCAAATATTACCTTTTCAATATCTGTTGGCCTCGTGGTGGAATGCGAACGGTAGTTATTCACCGAGCTGATAAAATCACAGGAATTTGGGAAGGAAAAGTAGCATTGCAAGATTTGGGCGTTGCTCAGGGCGGTTTGATTGATACGCCAGATGGACGTTGGTTTGCGTACCTTTTCCGTGATAATGGTGGCGTTGGACGTATTCCATATTTAGTACCTGTCGAGTGGAAAGACGGTTGGCCAGTTTTGGGCGAAAACGGAAAAGTTCCGATAAATTTAGATTTGCCTTCCAATAAAAGTTTGATACCAAATTTGGTGAACTCGGATGAATTTAATCGCAAAAAAGGGGACATAAAACTTTCATTAATTTGGCAGTGGAATCATAATCCAGACAATAAACTTTGGTCGCTTTCAGAGCGAAAGGGGTTTTTACGTTTGAAAACAGGGAGAATTGATACTGCTTTTACACAAGCACGCAATACGCTAACCCAACGCACTTTTGGACCAACTTGCTCAGGTTTTACCATGCTTGATTTAAGCAATATGAAAGACGGAGATTTTGCAGGTTTGAGCGTTTTGCAGAAAAATTTTGGTCAAGTTGGTGTGAAAATTGACAACGGCAAAAAAACAATCGTGATGGTAAGTACCAATACAGGGAAATCCATTGAGATTCAAAAAATACCATTAGAGCAGAACAAAATTTATCTAAAAATCAACTGCGATTTTACGGATAAAAAAGACTTAGCTACATTCTTTTATAGTCTTGACGGCAAAACTTGGACGAGTATCGGTGAGACGTTGAAAATGCCTTATACACTCCCTCACTTTATGGGGTACAGATTTGGACTTTTCAATTATGCTACCAAAAATGCAGGAGGTTTTGCAGACTTTGACTGGTTTAGAATTAAATAATGTACTCATATTAAAACCATAACAATGAAAAATTTACTATTTGTGTTCTTTCTTTTGTGCAGTTTTATGACTTTCGCACAAAAAATGGAAAAAGAAATGCCCAAAGGCTATGAACAAGAAAAATTGGGCATCGCCAAAGGTAAAATTGATACTGTTCTTTATGATTCCAAAACGGTGGGTAATAAGCGAAAAACATTGGTTTACACGCCCCCAAATTTCGACAAAAAGAAAAAATATCCTGTCTTTTATCTGCTTCACGGAATTGGTGGCGACCATTTGGAATGGTTCAAAGGAGCAAGTCCACAAAATATTTTGGATAATCTTTATGCTGAAGGCAAAATTCAGCCTATGATTGTGGTGATGCCAAACGGACGAGCCATGAAAGACGATAGAGCAGTTGGTAATATTTTCGATAAAGACAAAGTAGATGCTTTTGCCAATTTTGAAAAAGACCTTTTAAATGACCTTATTCCATTTATCGAAAAAACATATCCTACGCTCACTGATAAAGATAATCGTGCCATTGCGGGACTTTCGATGGGTGGTGGTCAGTCGCTTAATTTTGGTTTGGGGAATTTAGATAAATTTTCATGGGTAGGTGGTTTTTCATCTGCTCCCAATACGAAAATTCCACAAGAGTTAGTTCCCAATATTGATGCTGCCAAACAGCAATTGAAACTGTTATTCATTTCTTGCGGTGATGCAGACGGACTCATTGGTTTCAGCAAACGTACTCACGATTATTTGTACGAAAATAACGTTCCTCATGTCTATTATTTAGAAGCAGGTGGGCATGATTTTAAAGTTTGGAAAAATGGTTTGTATATGTTTTCGCAGTTTTTGTTTAAACCAGTCGATAATCCTTCTTTGGAACAATACACCGTTTTAGGAACTCCTGCTTCTTCAAATATTCGTAATGCAAAATATCCCCAAATTTTACCCGACAACCGAGTGATTTTTAAGATTAAAGCCCCTGATGCTCAGAAAGTTCAGGTGGATTTAGGCAAAAAATACGATATGGTGAAAGACACCAGCGGTTTTTGGAATGTAACGACGGATGTTATTAGCCGAGGTTTTCATTATTATTCATTAATCATTGATGGCGTAGCGGTTGCTGACCCCGCCAGTGAAACTTTTTATGGCATGGGTCGCCAAGCGAGTGGAATTGAGATTCCGTACCGAGAAGGTGGTTTTTATGCCTTAAAAGATGTTCCTCATGGATATATTCGTATTAAAAAATATTTCTCAAAAGCTACTAATTCATGGAGAGAAATGTATGTATATGTTCCTGCTGGTTATGATAAATCAACCAAAAAATATCCAGTTTTATATCTTCTGCACGGCGGTGGCGAAGACCAACGTGGTTGGGCAACCCAAGGCAAAACAGATTTGATTTTAGATAATTTGATAGCCGAAAATAAAGCAAAACCCATGATTATTGTCATGCTCGACGGTAATTTTTATGGTAATGGTGGCGGAGTTGCAGGCTTTGGCGAACCACAACTTAAAGCCTTTGAAAACGAACTCAAAAATGGGGCAATTCCGTTTGTAGAAAGCAATTTCAGCGTAGAAACGGATGCTAAAAACAGAGCCTTGGCGGGGCTTTCGATGGGTGGTTTACAAACACTTCATGCAGGACTACAAAACACTAATATGTTCGCTTATTTAGGTGTATTCAGTTCTGGTTGGTGGGCGAATAATACCAAACTATCTGCCCCTCAGTATGAATTTATGGCAAAAAATAGTTCAATCATTAACGGAAATCTCAAAGAGTTTTGGATTTCACAAGGTGGAAAAGAGGATATTGCTCATGCCAATTGCCAAATCATGATGAAAAAGTTTGACGACATGGGTATCAAATACAAATACAGCGAATATGCAGGAGGGCATTCTTGGCCTGTTTGGCGACATGACATTTATTTATTTTCGCAACTCCTTTTCAAATAATGCTAACTAAGCGATTGTATAGTTTGATAATATTTAGTGGTCAAAATAAGTATAATGACTTAAACAAATCCTGTTTTACCATTTAAAAAAGCTATTTTTTATTCAAATTATACATTCGGGATAGTAATTTATCAATACGTGCTACTCATTTTTTTGCCTATCAACTTACTTTACATTCCGAAAATGTCATTCAATTTATTGCCTATAAAATTGATAATATCCAAGCAATTTCTTTTATGATAGCCGTAAAAATTTAAAAATCGTATTAGATATAATTAAAGTTTTAAATTAAAATGAGTATAGTATAAAATGAAGGGGTAGCTATTATCCCTTCTATTTTAATCAGAATGGGTTAAAATACGATAAAATTAATATCGTTAGTCACCTCTTATTTAAACAATCACAACTATTTAAAAAATGAAAAATAAAATCATTCAATTACTCTGGATAGCTTGTTGCATATCTTGCCAATCTACCACCGAACAAACTCCATTAGTTGCAAAATCAACTCCCTTTAAAGTAATAGTCAATCCACAAATAACTCACCAAAGCATTGCAGGTTTTGGCGGTGCTAATAGAATGTGGGGAACTCAATCATTAAAGCCTGCAGAGGCAACAAAAGCCTTTGGATTAGGAGACGATGAATTGGGATTAAGTATTTTTAGGGTAAGACTTTCCTCAAACAAAAAAGATTGGCCTATCATTATTGAAGCGGTGAAAGAAGCCAATAAAAATGGGGTGAAAGTTTTAGCGTCTCCTTGGTCGCCACCTGCAGCACTCAAAAGCAACAATAGTGATGTGAGAGGTTCTTTACTGCCTGAAAACTATAAAGCCTTTAAAGATTATATCAACGAATTTATTGCATATATGGCTCAAAATGGAGCTAAAATTGATGTAGTTTCCATCCAGAATGAACCTGATTGGAAACCAACGTATGAATCTTGTGATTATACTGCCGACGATTTTATCAATTTCTTGAAAGCTCCAGGGCAAATTGTAGGGGCTAAAGTTGCTGCTCCCGAATCGTTGAACTTTAATCAGAGTATGACAAATGCCATTTTATCGGATGATGTTGCAACCAAAAATATTGATATTATTGCAGGGCATATCTATGGCGGTGGCTTAGCTCCATTTCCGTTAGCCGTCCAAAAAAATAAAGAAGTTTGGATGACCGAATTTCTCTTGAATCTAAACACAGGAAATACTGGAGCTGCCGCATGGAGTACCTATTCTGAAGCAGCAAAATGGGCGGAGTCAATAAAAATGTTGGTTTCCATACACGATGCCATGTCAAACAATTGGAATGCTTACATCTGGTGGTATTTACAACGTTTTTACTCGTTTATTGGAGATGGAGAGCAAAACACTATCAATGGCTCTATTCTTAAACGTGGCTATGCTTTTTCTCATTTTTCAAAATTTATTAGACCAAATTTTGTGCGAATTGGCGTAGAAACACCAACTACTAATTATTTGAAAATTACGGCTTACAAAAAAGATAATCAAACTATCGTAGTTATCATCAATCCAGAATTATTCACAGTAAAAACAGTTCAGTTAAACGGATTAACGGCTAAATCTGCAACATCATACCAAACAACCGAAACAACTACTTTGGTAAAGACAACACTGGCAATTAATAACAACTTAGTAGAATTTGATATTCCACCAACAAGCGTAACAACAATTGTGGTCAATAATTAAATGGCTTTTACAAAACCCACTAATTAACATATCCCAACCCTAACAATTATGAACCAAACATCTCAAAAACTATCTGTTTTAGAAAAAATAGGTTATAGTCTTGGCGATTTAGCTGCCAATTTGATATTTCAAACATTAATGACTTTTTTGGCATATTTTTATACCGATGTCTATAAAATTCCCGCAGGAAAAGCCAGTTTAATCATCTTTACGGGTGGAATTATCGGAGCATTTTTCAATGTTTTGATGGGGATTATTGCTGATAGAACTTCTACCCGTTGGGGAAAATTCCGCCCTTGGTTACTTTGGACATCCATTCCTTTTGGCGTGATTTCCCTGTTGGCTTTTTCTACCCCCGATTTCAGTGAAACAGGAAAAGTTATTTATGCTTTAGTCACTTATTTATCATTGGTTTTGGTTTATTCAGCGAATAATCTGCCGTATTCTGCCCTAAGTGGTGTCATGACAGGCGATATGGCCGACCGAAATAGTTTATCTTCTTACCGTTTTGTTGCCGTGATGGTGGCTCAATTTATCATTCAATCTTTGCTTTTACCTTTGGCTCTTTCGTTAGGACATGGCGATAAAGCAGTTGGTTTTGAGAAAGTGATGTTCTTTTTTGCCATCGTTGGCGTTATTTGTTTTATCATTACTTTTCTAACCACCAAAGAACGTATCGTTCCGCCTGTTTCGGAGAAAAACAGTATTTCTCAAGACCTCTCAGACTTAGTAAAAAATCGTCCTTGGGTCATTATGCTTTTGCTTACCATCCTGGTTTTCATTACATTATCCTTGAAAGGCGGAATGTATATTTACTATTTCAAGTATTATTTGAATCCAGAAGCACAAGCCACATTTTTGGAAGGAATCGGTTTTAATCGCTTCATCGTTGGACTCAACGAAACCATTACAGGCTTAGGTTTAGGGAAATTTGAATGGCCAGAAGATGCTCCAACTTCCGCCAATAGTTTGTTTAATGCAGGCGGCATTATCTTCATGATTGTGGGCATTATGTTCTCCAAACCTTTAGCGGATAAATTCGGGAAACGTAACATTTTTGCGATTTTCTTAACGCTTTCGGCTTTGTGTTTAATCATGTTCAATTTCTACGATAAAGATTCCATTGGTATCGTTTTCATCACGCAAATTTTACACGGATTTACGTATGGCGTGACGATTCCGCTACTTTGGGCAATGATTGCCGATGTGGCTGATTATAGCGAATGGAAAAATAATCGTCGGGCAACTGCTATTATTTTCTCAGCAATGATTTTTGGATTAAAAGCAGGATTAAGCATTGGTGGAGCAATCGGAGCGGCTTTACTTTCCAATTATGGTTATGTGGCAGAACAAGCCAATCAAACCGTTGAAGCGGTTTCGGGAATCAAAATGGCGGTAAGTATTTATCCAGGAATCATTTTTATTTCAGGGGCAATTTTAGTGATTTGCTACGAAATTGACAAAGCGATGGAATTGAAACTTGAAAGAGAATTGAAAGAAAGAAGAGGGTAGGTGGGGAAGTTGAAAATATCTTATAAAACAGTGTATTTAGAAATTAATCATAAAAAAATGCCAGAAGCAAGCGTAGAACACATTGATTTTCAAGATTTAAACAGTCGAGCGATATCACAACCGCTCGTAAAACATATTTATACGGCTGACCCATCAGCTCATGTTTTTGATGGTAAAATTTATATTTATCCTTCGCATGATATTGAAGCAGGAATTCCTTTCGATGATTTAGGAAGCCATTTTGCGATGGAAGATTATCATGTTATTTCAATGGATTCTGTTGATAGTGAAGCAGTTGATAATGGGGTGGCTCTTCATGTAAGTGATGTTGCATGGGCTGAACGGCAAATGTGGGCACCCGATGCAGCCCAAAAAGACGGAAAATATTACTTGTATTTTCCTGCCAAAAAGGCTGATGATATTTTCCAAATTGGGGTAGCGGTGGGAGATTCTCCAGTTGGACCTTTCAAAGCAGAGCCTTTGGCAATTGAAGGGAGTTATTCGATTGACCCTGCGGTATTTGAGGATAAAGACGGTTCTTATTATATGTATTTTGGTGGACTTTGGGGCGGACAACTTCAGCGTTATCGGAATAATATTTATTCAGAAAATAATCAAGAACCTGAACCAAACCAATCAGCTCTTTGTCCCTTAGTGGCAAAATTGACAGATGATATGCTTCAATTTGCTGAAGAGCCAAAAGCAATTTTAATTTTGGACGAAAACGGCAATGAACTTTTAGCAGGAGATAACGACCGTCGTTTTTTTGAGGCTTCGTGGATGCACTTTTATGAAGGCAAATATTATTTCTCGTACTCGACGGGTGATACGCATTTTCTTTGCTACGCCACAGGCGATAATCCTTATGGGCCATTCACGTATCAAGGACGGATTATGAATC
This sequence comes from Arcicella sp. LKC2W, assembly GCF_034931005.1. Classification (NCBI taxonomy): domain Bacteria; kingdom Pseudomonadati; phylum Bacteroidota; class Cytophagia; order Cytophagales; family Flectobacillaceae; genus Arcicella; species Arcicella sp. LKC2W. The sequence goes on along the minus strand of NZ_JAYGIN010000035.1, from coordinate 20,154 downwards.
CCGTAGTTGGTTGGACGACGCATCATTCCATTTGTGAGGTATCAGGAAAATGGTATTTGTTCTATCACGATTCAAGTCTTTCAGAAGGGGTAACTCACTTGCGTAGCATCAAAGTAACTGAAATTCAATATGATGCCAATGGAAAAATACAGACTATTGAGCCGTATCGTTAGGTATTTAAGGTTGTCTTATAAACAATTTATAAAGGGCTTCATCAAATTTGGTGAAGCCCTTATTTTTATCAAATCCATCAATCTGCGGAAGTTTTACTCAACGTTACTTATTCAGAAGGAGAGACGTTGTACTTCGATTTAAAGGCTCTGGCAAAATAATTTGGATTTGAAAAACCTAAATGTTTTTTGTTTAGTCGATTATTTTGAAATTTTTAAATTGATTACCGCCTGATATGCTTTTTTAGGTTCCAATTCTCTGTCGAATAATAAAGGGTAATTCGTCCGATTTCTAATTGGAAAACCATTCAACCACGAATGACGGTCATCTACTCCCCAAAAAGTAACTCTACTTATTTTATCCCTATGTTTTAAGAAAAGTTTAAAAAGGTCAGCATAACGATTGGCTAAAGTTGTCTGCACAGAATCGGGCAAAGCATCTTTGTATGGATTCAATTCAGGTTTTTCGGCAAAACGTTGGTTAACATCTGCTCCACGTAAATCCCATGGGTTTGGCAATACCGTAAGGTCTAATTCCGTAAAAGCGACTTTGATACCCAACTGAGAAAACGCAATAATAGACTCTTCAATATCCTTCAGATTAAGACTATTGATACTCCAATGTCCTTGAATACCCACGCCATCTATTTTTGAACCACTTGCTTGTAGTTTCTTAATAATTTCAATCGCACCTTTGCGTTTTGCTGGTTGCTCAATGTTGTAATCATTATAATACAAAGCTGCCTTAGGGTCGGCTTTAGCTGCTAAATCGAAAGCCTCCTTAATATAACCTTCTCCTAACAAATTCAAAAAAACTGACTTTCTAAGCGTACCATCTTCATTTAATGCTTCGTTGACCACATCCCAACTATTCATTTTTCCAGCATATCGCCCCGCCACCGTATTAATGTGTTCGGTCATAAATATACGTAACGAATCAGGGCTTTTAATTTTACCTACAAAAGCAGGCAATTGCGAGTGCCAAACTAAAGTATGCCCAACCACATACATCTTATTTTTGTACCCATAATCAACATATTTATCGGCTATTTCAAAGTTATAAGACTTTTCAGAAGGATGAATTAACTGAGATTTCATAATATTCTCAGGGGTAATTGCATTAAACTCTCTTTTAATTAATAGGTTAGCTTTCTCATTTTTTTCAAGAATATGCTCAACTCCCAAAGCCGTGCCAATCAGAAAATCTTCTTGGTACACTGATTTCAGTGATTTGGGGCTTTGACTAAAAGAGGTGTTTAACGATAAAGCACAAAGAAGCAATGTGCTAAGAAATGGTTTGGTTGTTTTGTAATAATTCATTCTCATTTGTGATATAAAAATTCTAATTATGCGTTTTAAATATATTTTACAATTCACTGTTATATTTCTCTCATCATTTACCTAAGTCTTATTTTGAGAAGAAGGATTCTGTTTAGTTGTTGGTCGAAATAGGTTCATAATTTAGAAATAACTCACTGTAAATCAATTCATTAAACATACTCATAGATATAATATCTTTTATCCGACAAGTAAGTTCAGTGACGAATTAAGTATTACAAATTACGATTATCACAAACTTGATAATCGTAATTTGTCATTGTTTTTACTTATGTAAAGTAAATAGATATTAAAAATAAACAGTAGCACAAATCATCATATCTACGCATCAAATGTTTAAAAATCTTAATATTACAATTATGCCAATAACTTCAAATGAAAAGAAGTAACGGAACAAAATAATACCCGCTAAGTAATTAATTATTACAAAAGGCAGGCATTAACAAAGATGTGAGCGTACATAAATTAAGACATCTTATACTCGTATCATTACCAAAGGATTTGAGCAGATAAAAAGTCCTTTGGAGAAATTGGACATTTAGAGAAAAAATACTTAGTTTTAGAAATGTATCAGCTCCAAATGAAAATCGAAAACAGGTTCAGATAACTGTCATAAACTATAACAGATTAAACAGTGTCGTAAATCTGTTCAATCTGTGGTCTAAATTTGTCTGCGACAAATAGTTGATAATTCCGAAAATGTTCTAAAAAAAGGCTCTTTTTGAATTCCATATAGGGCAATATCTTCAAAATCATCTGCTCTGCATACGAAGGCACAGACTGATATTACTAAAATGTCTAATAAATTTGCTCAATTCGGCGACCCGATTTACGTCGATTTATACGAAAATCGGGTACGTCTTGAAAGAAGGTTTGCCAGTTCATCCAACAAAGTTCTTAATTTTATAAATAACTCGCATTTTTAAATGCGTTCAACCTGTTAGACAAAAGTAATATTAGAATAATATAATTATTTATCTATATTATTTCAATACCCTACATTTTCAATCAATTTTATAAAATAAGTAAGCAGAATACCTAAAAAATTCGGCAGAAATGAGACTATTTATTTTTGTAGAGTTGTTTTGAGACATGAAAAAAACGTTACTTTCATCCGAGACTATACTTTGATAAAACTAAACTGAACCATATAGAACAGATTTTTTCATTCTTTTAAAAGTTTCAAAGGTTTTAAATATTCCCACAAATCATCTAAACTACATACTTGCCAATGTGCATTGGCTCGATAACTTTTGGACGAAGGCGTTACAATAAAATTATGCTCTGTCCCCAAATCTTGAATAGCCTCCGTATTTCCTTTACTTGATGATGGGTTATTGGATAATTTAATTTCAAAAGAAGCAATCATTTCATTTCCTCTTAAAAGACATAAATCTATTTCCGCCCCATTTTGAGTACGGTAATAGTATGGTTGGATATTCCCCGATAAACGTCCAATAATTTGCTCTATCACGTATCCCTCCCACGAATGCCCTGCTATGACATTTGAAATTAACGAATCATAATCGGTTAGATTAACCAAATAATGTAACATTCCCGAATCTCTAAAATAGAGTTTTGGACTTTTTACTAACCTTTTTCCCACATTAACAAAATATGGAGCAAGTCTTCTTATCACAAAAGAATGTTCCAAATAATCAATATACCCTTGCAGCGTATTGCCAGATATTCCCATTGAATTACCCAAATTAGCATAATTCAAGGTTGAACCTTGTACTGTGGTGAGCATTCTCAATAATTTTTGTAAAACAATAGGAGAAGCTTTTAATCCTAATAATCGCAAATCACTTTCAACATACGTTTTCATAAAAGCCTCTTGCCAGTCGTACCATAGTGTTTCGTCTGGGGCTAATAATGCTTTGGGAAATCCACCTCGAAACCAATGGGATTCAAAGTCAATTTGTGCAACTTGAGCTTCGTCTCTTCTAATTGGGGTGAGTTCTCGATAAACAATTCGCCCTGCCAACGTCTCCGAACTTTGAGCAAGCAAAGCAGGTGAAGCTGAACCTAATAAAATGAATCTTCCACCTTCTGGATTTTGGTCAATCAATGACCTCAACAATGGAAATAACGATAACATCCTTTGTACTTCATCAATTACCACAATTTTATCAGCATGTTGTTCCAAAAACCACTGTGGGTCATTTTCCAAAAGGGTATAATCGTTCAGATTTTCCAAATCCAAATACAAAATGGACTTCGTGAATTGCTCAGAAAGAGACTTTACCAAAGTAGTTTTCCCAACTTGCCTTGGACCAACTAAACCCAATGCAGGAAAATAAGATAATAGTCTTGGAATTTCAGAAATCAAGGCTCTTTTTATCATTATTCAAGTAAATGTTAAATTTTAATTCAAATATACTTGAATAATTGTATTTATTCTTCACCAACCCAACAAAACTCAAAATAACACACGAATTACATTTTGCAATCGGGGGTGTATATCGAATGGGTTTTCTGAAGTTTATACCCTTTCTACAATAAAATCAGTTTGCACCTCTCGATTATAAAGACTCATGGTTTGACTCCGAAATAAACCCATGATAAAACCTTAGGCTGCTTTGTCGATGTAGAAGGAAACAATTAGGGTAATATTGTCTGAACTTAGCTGTATATACGTATCTCCCTTACGGATTGGGTTTGACTTAGTGATTTGTACAGATGAAAAGGTAAAATGTTGGATGGTTTTATAACTGTTAGGGACTTCGTACCCATGATTATGAAGAAAGAAGAAATACTTCAATATCTTTTCTGGCAATATTCTACAATACTCGAAACAAATCGATTAAAATATAATTTGATTAAAGTAACAATAATATAAAATCATGAAACACGATTTATGTGCGATTCTAAGTTTTAGATTTTGTTCAAGTTAGATTTTATAAAACCTCTGATTTTTATGGAACGCTTGAATCGGAAATTAGAGGTTTTGAAATAAGGCTAAAGGAGTTGGGAATAAATTTAAAATCGAAACTATATACTTATTAATGCAAAACCGCTGACGGGGTGAAAAACCGCCGTCAGGGTCTTCTTCCGTAACCCTGACGGCGGTTTTTCACCCCGTCAGCGGTTAATTTGGGTCAAATTTGCATTTGCATTTTTAAGTACATAATTCCGTTTAAAATTAACGGAATAGCTGAACCAAATTATAATCAGCAAAACCACAGTTAACCAATTCAACTAAAGTTTAGTTAATCAGGAAATTATATTTTCTGTGATTGATTGTCTTTTCAAACTTATAGATTGTTGTGTATGATTTTTTGAGAAAGTGTCAAAATGGTCGCTGTTTAGTCCTTACTTATTTTAGAGACAAGTCTGACAATAAGGTATCAGAAGTATAAACTATTTGTAGTTCCGTAAGGTATTTATCTTAAATCATAAGTTTCGCACTCAGCCACACTCAAATTTAGAACTCACTGATTAAGTGCCAGTGAGTTCTAAATCCCTTATAATCAAATTGTTAACTCGATGATAACCCATGAGTTTTATAAAAATTGTCTGCTTGAATTACGACCTCTATCATCTTAATCCATTAACAACATGATAAATCAAAAAAGACTTCAAGGTACTTTTAAACCAGAATCATTTAGCTAATATTCCCTTATATTAAACTTTACTCAAAATCCTAAGTTCAATTTACTGTTGGTTGAATTAAACTTTAACGTTCCTGTACCTCGGTATTCGATATTTTTAGCTGCACCATCACCATTCAAATTTACCGTATGGTTATGGTCAATAATCACTAAGTCTCCAATTTCAGGAACTCTTCCTATGTCCCAAGTTGAATTGATTTCCCAATTTCCGGATGAAACACTTATCACAACACTTGATACACTGTTTCCTTGAAATTCAAACGCCCCCATGTCAACTCTTCCTCCATTGAATCGTCTCAAATTACCGTCTAAATCCAAATCTGTCAGCGAAATACTACCGTTAATTCCTCTATCAATTGCCAATGAACTTGGTTTTAAGTGATAATCCCCCGCAAGATTTGGAGAAAGCCCTTCTGGTGTAGGTGATACAAACTGTGGGTCGTAATTTAAGTTTCCAACACCTGCATATCCACCTTGAACAATACTATAACTAATAATTGACTGGGTGTCGTTCAACGGTGTTGTATTACCCCAGAGAATTGAATTAGTGACCGTTGGTTGACTATTCGAATTGAAAATACCACCGTTATACCCGCCATTTCCTCCAAAAGTACAATTACTCAATATAGGATTTGAATAATTATTGTACAAAGTACCTATTCCTCGGTTGCCAGAAAATAATGAATTCTCAATTTCAGCCTTACTATTACTCTCTAAATAAATAGCCGAGCCAAAAGTACCCTGGTTACCCATAAATTTACAATTGATAATTTTGGGAGTTGATTCATTGGCATAAATTGCTCCTCCAGTTGTGGCAGCATTATTCGTGAAAGTACAGTTGATAATCAATGGATTTGCTCCACTTTTTAAGATAATTCCACCACCTCGTTCAATAGTTGTAGTGAGAGATGAGCTAATTAAAGAACTTGAACCCGACTTTTCTGTGTAAAAATTGGCAAAACCACCCGTAATTGTAAAACCATCAAATAAGGTATTTGCATTGCTTCCATCAAAAACTACAACATGATAACTATTGTCATTTTGAGCTTGTTGATTCCCAATTTCTCCACTCAAAACAGTAAGATTTGTTCTGAAATTACGAGCATTCAGTTCATTTTCCATTCCCGAAAACCCACCGTAAATCTTTACTTCTGAAGGTATGAAAAATGAGAGGTTTCGGGTTGTAGTTGTGGTGGGTTTATAAGTCCCTTTTGCCACCCATACTTCGGTCAATTCATTTTGAATACCTTGAGTGGCTTGTGCTAACCCTTGTTGAAGGTCGCCATAAGCCATTGCCCACGTTGTTCCATTTTGTGAGGGCAATGAAGCTTTTGTAATATCTACAAATATGCGATTCACTACCGTAATTGCTACATCATCACTCTTGTTAGAAATACAGGTAATATTATTCACCATCTGTTCACATTTTGCATAATATTTCGTCGTGATGCTTGGCGATACTGGCATCATTACCAAATTATTGGTAGTAGTTTCATACCATTTTACTGTAAATCCTTCTCCTATACAACCTGTTGCCCCTAAACTTATCGAATTTCCTTTGTAAATAGTTGCCCCTGTTACAGATGAAATAGAAGGATTTAACACGGCTAAAGTGACAAAATTGGATTTAGCACTGATTGCCGTAACGCCATTGAAAGTTTGTTCACATTTAGCAAAATAATCCGTCGAAACAGTTGGAGAAACAGGCATTGAAACCAAGCTACTATCAGCTTTTTGATACCATTTCAACGTAAAAACGCCCACTTCACCAGAACAACCTGTGGCAATTAGATTTACTCCTGTACCAACACAAATAGTTGCTCCTGTGGCAATAGGTGGCGTTGGTTTTAAAACCGTTATGGTAACATCATTACTTTTTTCACTGGTACAAGTAATGCCATTTGAGGTAATTTCGCACTTAGCATAATATTGAGTGGTTGCCGTTGGTGAAACAGGCATAGAAACCAAAATATTATCCGATTTTTGATACCATTTTATTATTCCTTCGCAACCTGTTGCCGTCAAAGAAACTCCACCGCCAAAGATAATTTGAGCGTCTGCTTGTGTGGTTGGAGTTACAGGCGTTGGATTCACAATTACAGAAGTCGTTGCCGTTGCAGTACAACCGTTTGAATTTGTTACGGTTACTTGATACGTTCCACTCGCTAAAGTCGTAGCTGATGAAATACTTGGATTTTGTAAAGTTGAACTAAAAGAATTCGCCCCAGTCCAAGCGTATGAAACACCACCATCTGATGATAAATTTAAACTTGTCCCTGCACAAATGGGTGAATTACTGCTTGCAGTTGCCGTTGGTAAAGCATTCACGGTAATTAAACCTGTACTTACTCTCTCACTTTCATTTTCTCCATCTTTACAAGTGGCAAAATAAGTGATGTTAGCAGTTGGTGACTGTAAAAGTGGTGTGTTTGTTCCGATGGCAGTACCTCCAGAACTTACATCGTACCAAGTCAATACTCCCGAATTGCAAACTCCTGATAATGAAACACTTGAGCCGTTGCAAATTGAAGTTAAATTGGCAGTAACATTCGTTGGAGGATTGGGTGTAATGACAACCGCATTTGCCCCGACTGAAAACAAAGCAAACGAAGGGATTCCTGTACTTTGAACAAAATTACTGGTAGCATCACTGGTCGATACCAAGGCTGTCCAATTTGTACCTGCATTTATACTTTTCCAAAGGGCTAAATTGTCCTCGGAATTTCCATTTAATTCAGCATCTAAATAGTTGAATTTTAAGGTTGCATTTAAATCTATATTATTGGTAGGCGTAATATCAAAACTGCGATTAATTCCATTCCCATTGAGTATGAAGGATGAATGAGCTCTTTTGATAATGGTACTTCCCAAATTGGCGGTTGAAGTAATAATTGCTCCCAAATTGGCAGGATTAGTAGCGTTTGGTGCATTCAGATTGACCGTAGTTTGTAAATATCCGCCCGTACCAAAAACACGATTAGTTTCTGTTTCGTTTTGCAGACTTCCCGTACTTCCAAAATTTATGTTACCGCTATTCAGCATTACACCTCCCGAAGTAAGCGTAAGGTTTCCCGTAACTGCCACATTCTGATTCAGTTGGGCATTATTACTGCTTTTATTGATAGTCAAATTATTGAAATTGGTCGTTCCTGTTCCTTCTATGGTAGTATTGGTATTACTCCCCATTATTTGAACCGTGCCTAATGTACCTGTAAAAGTACCATTATTGGTAAATTTGGTATTATTGAGCGTAATAATGGAACTTCCTTTAGTTGTAAACAAGCCACCTGCATTAACATAAAAAGTCCCTTGCGTTTGACCTTGTGCTTGTATGCTCTGATGGAAAAAACAAACGATTAGGAAAGTAAGTATTGTATATATTTTCATTGTGTGTTCATTTATCATTAATTGTATTGATAAAGTTTAATGCCTTCTAAAAGCAACACTTCGCATCATCCTTGTATGAATTTTCAAAATAATTTTACCTTCCGTTGTTGTCAGTGTCTCCACTGATAATCGGAGTCCATTTGTTAGTGGAGACACTGACAACAACAGGGGAATCAGACATAAACTGTTCTTCCAATTGTTGGTGAAAACACCATAGCCGTTAGGTTAATAACATCGGAGATGTTTAACCTTTGTAGGAAATATTGATTATCAGATGTTTAGGCTTCGGAGAAGCCCAACCTTAAAATTAATATTAGGCTTCCCCGAAGCCTTGTAACTCACTGATAATCAGCCACTAAAAGATTATACTTCTCCGAAGCAAACTCTTAACCTGACGGCTATGGTGAAAACACCAACAAAGTCGGGAAACTGTTCTTCCAATTGTTGGACTATGCGTCTCAGTAAAAAACACCAACAAAGGCGGGATTTTTTTATGTAAACTTTTTACTTGTTTGTAGGAATGGTAGTACTACTAAACTACAACTTTACAATCATCAACTGGCAACTACCATCTGTTTTTAATGCTGTACCTGCTGTAGAACTATTTGAGGTCAATCCTTTAATTCTTATGGTTTGACCTGCGGTAAGAAAATACATTCCTGATGTATATCCTTTTCCTTTTACTCCGGCAGGATAGTTTACATTGTTGGCTGATACAAAAATAGTATGGAACGAATTGACTGCTGAATTATCACCATTGTCTATAGATACAAATAAGTTCTGATTAGTGGTCGATGTTACCGGAGAATTATCTACACAACGGGTAACTGCCTGCACAAAATACAGTCCTGATTGCACTACAGTAAAAACACCATTGTTATCATAAGTACCTATTGCTGGAACAGTGGTAGTTGCATTATTATAAGTAACCAAATCGCCAGTATTAGTGCTATTAGACAATGGTAAAATTTGTGAACCACTCGTTTTGGTGGCTTGCAAGGCTAAAGTTGCACCTGTTGTACCTGCCCAACTTAAATTAGTACCGTCTGTGGTTAAAACTCTGCCAGCATTGCCTGTTTGTGCTGGTAAACTTGTGCCGCTTGATGGCGTTACCCATTGCGTATTAAAGTTAGTGCCATCAATTTTAGCTAAAACTTGACCTGCCGTCCCACCCGTTGGTACACCTTGACCGTTTGTACCATTGGCACCCGTTGCACCAGGAACACCTGTTTGCCCTTGAGGACCCGTTGCTCCTGTTGCACCCGTTAAGCCAATTGGCCCTTGAGGACCTGTTACTCCCTGTGGGCCAGTTGCTCCCAATTGCGTCCAATATGTTCCGTTATAAAAGTAAAAACCTGCCGTTGCATCCGATTGATAAACCAAAAGTCATGTTGCGGGGGAACTTATCAAACCTCTTTGCGAGGCAGTCATACGAGGAACAAGCATTCCTTACGTTGTTGAAACCACATCCAATGCCGCCGAAGCGTGGGGCGTAGTGGTGTTTATTCCTACATTATTAGTTTCTACGCTTTGAGAAAAACCATAAGTTGAAATAAATAAGTAGCAGATTAAACTGAAGAATAATTTATTCATGATGATATGTTAGTGATATAATAAACGTTAAAATTATAGATTAATGACTGGTTACTTATCAAGGGACAACCCCTGTTTTTTAAATTTTTCATCTAAAAAATGCACATTTGAGCTATTGTAAGGGCAAATTTTAAACGCATTGAGTATCCCAAAATATGTACGATATTTTGAGGCATACGGATTGAATTTATAACTAAATTTTGCATTCATGATTAAAAAAATGCTTTTTGAATAAACAACGTAGTTAATAATGGAGTGTGGTTGAAATGATAAATTGTATCTATTTTGTTGAACATTATAGTATTCTTCCATCATGTTTAAACTCTTCATTCTATTGTAAAGAGGCTGAAATAAGTGTTTTGTTTCGACCCTCTTCTAACACATTGAAAAGTTATTTGAGGTGATTCAAAAAATAAAAAGTCGTGTTGAAGCTCTCTCATTTCTATAATTTTCACCAATAATCCAGCTATTTCCAGACAATTGTCTGGAAACTCTTTGAATTTTAATTTGAAAAAATAATTTCAGTTTCATCTCAAAATTCTAATGTATATGTTTTGTAACAAATAGTTAGCACAATTTTTGCTGTAAAAATAAGTTCACGATCTTAGGGATAATTTATTCAACTTAATACTATCCTGACTTAATTTGGAGATTTTTATTACCCTAAAATAATAGTGGTCACATTGAAAAAGTAATCCTTTGGCATTAGCTGATTCAACAAATTTTTAACGATTCAGATAGCTAAAAATATCAGTGACTTTCTTGAAATAATAGGTCTAAGTAAATAATTCTTCAAAGATTTAAAACAAAATAATTTTATAGTCAAATGAACAAAACAATTAAGAAAATGACATTGGTAGTGATGTCATTAATCGGATTAAGTACTTATTCAGGTCTTGCACAAGACACAAAAAATGACAACCATACAGTAGCCATCACCATTCCAGAAGTAGCTATTTTAGATTTGGAGTTATCAAGTAGTAAAAATATTGCTGCATCTTTTATAGCACCTACCGAAGCTGGAAATCCAATTACTGTACCTGCAAATAATACCAGTCTTTGGTTGAATTATTCCTCAATCGTTGAACCTACGGGTGCTGATGCTACTCGCAAGGTTTCTGTGAAAACAAGTGCGACTATCCCTGGTATTGACATTAAAGTTACGGCAGCAACTGATGCTGGAGCTGGAGCTGGCACGAAAGGTGTACCTGTTGCAGCAGGGGTAATATTAACTACTGCTGACCAAGATTTAATAACTGGCGTTGGTAGTTGTTGGACTGATACTGGAACCAGCAAAGGGCATCAGCTTACTTATGAGTTTGGTTTAACATCAGCCGCAACTTATAGCAATCTTGCGAGTGGAACAACCACAGTGACAGTAACTTATACTTTGTCTGCTAATTAATAGTATTTTCCAACGCCACTTTAATAATAATGTTAGGGTGGTGTTGGAAAACAAGAAGATTTTAGTCTAAAATAATTTGCTTCCTCAATCAAGAATTCATTATGAAGTTCAAGTTTAATATTTCACTATTCATTTTGTGTGTGTTTTTTCAATTAAAAACACTTGCGGGTATCGTAATTCTCAATGGATTAAGCCATATTCATGAAACAAATACTGGAAGCGTGATTACAGGTAAAATTCGTGTACAGAATAATGGAACAACCGAAAGCAAAATTTTGATTTACAGCGAAGATTTAATTCTGTCATGTGATAAACAATCTGACTATAAAAATATTAATAGTCACGAACGCTCGTCGGGAGGTTGGACAAAATTGAATATCGAAGAAAAGACACTACAAGAAAACGAGATTTATGATATTTGGTACACCATTAATGTCCCAGAAAACGTAAAAGGTTCGTATTGGTCAGTCATTATGATTGAAGGCTCGAAGCCCGTCAAAGAAGAAATTAACAATGGAATCAAAATTGATTCGAAAGTTAGATATGCCGTTCAAGTAATTACCAATGTAGGTATTCCAGAAAGTCCAAAATTAACATTTGAGGATACAAAACTCACTGTAGTTGACAGTGTACAGGTACTAAATATAAAGCTAAAAAACAGCGATATATTTTTGTCTAAAACTAAAATCAACATCGAAATATTTGATAATAATGGCAAACAAATAAAAAACTTCGAAACAATTCAAAAGAAAATTTATCCCGATAAATGTGCTGTTTTTGAAGTAAAATTACTTGACTTACCCATCGGAAAATACACAGGAATAATTATGGCTGATAATGGTAAAGATTTATTTGGTTCAAATTTGTCGTTGGATATCCATTAATTTTTTGATGAATTTACCTCAAACAACTATTGGCTGATAATTAAAGTCATTTCAAGTAAATTATATTCAGTAGTAAAATAGATTTTTTGTAAAATGACCCATTTTGGCAGAATGTTTGAAAGCGTAAAATTATCTATTTATAAATACCAATTGAATGTCCTCAATTTTAGTAAAATATATACCACAGTGGCTCATCATAACTTTAATCTTTTCTTTTTCGAATAGTTTATACAGTCAGAATAATGTTACCTTGAATCTATTAAACTCACTTCAAAAAGTTGCTCCAGGTGGGCATTTTACTATGTTTTTTGAAGTAAGAGGTATTAATGAGGAATTAACTCAACAAGACATTTTGATAGAATTACCAGAAAAATGGCAGGTAATTTTGACAAATAAAATCGCAAAAAATAAATTTCACACCACCATTACTTCTCCTTTAACCTCCAAATCGGGGTTATACCCTATCAAAATCAATATAATAACTTCTAAGGGTATTCAATTATTAAAGAGTATTCCCGTAGAAATTACCAGTGTCAGAAAAATTGACATTTATCCATTATCAAATCCAGAATACGTTAAAGAAGGCGATAGTTTACATCTTGATTATCTTATTCAAAATGTCGGTAATGTTTTGGAAAAAGTAAAAATTTCCACCTCCAATGGGAAAATTTCTTCAAAAGATAATTCTTTTGTCATCGAGCCAAGCAAAAATATTCAAGTGCGAGTTAGTAAGAAAGTCCCACAGACGGAAGATAACTATTGGATACTTTCCAATGATTTATTTGTCCTGCTCAAAGACTCTATCAATCCAATTGCCAACTATTCGAGTGTTCCAGTTTATGCCACTAAAAACAAAAAAAATGACCTCTACTTACGCTTTCCTTTAGAAATAGGCGGACAATACAGTATTTATAATACATCACGAGCTAATAATTCAGGCTTTCAATTTCATGCACACGGGAATGGCTTTCTTGATTTTGAACGTAAACACCAATTAGATTTTACGGTCAATGGGCCTAATCAAATAGGTTTACCAACCATTGGGAGTTACGACCAGTATTCGTTAAACTATACCTTTAAAAATAAACTTTCGATTTCTATCGGAGATTATATGCTTTCTTATAATAATTTGATGGAGTTTGGACGATTCGGAAGGGGTGTGAATATTGACTATAAATTTAAAAAAATAGGCATCAATACATTTTACTTAAATCCTCGATTTTATCCAAATCAGCGAGAAACATACGGGGCAAAGGTTTACTTAACCGCCAATAATCATTCAATTTTATCTTTAAATTTTCTTTCCAAAAAGCTCAATATCAATGAACAGTGGCTTAACGCCTCTTTCTTAGGGTTATCAGGAAAATATACGTTAGAAAAACTTCATCTCAATACCGAAATTGCCGTAAACCGTGTTCATAATAAAACTGATTTTGGGTTTTTCAATAAACTGTATTTTCATTATAAAAATTTTCAATTCCAGAACGATTTGATTTATGCAGGCAAAGGTTTTCAAGGGTTTTATCGAAACAGTTGGCAAGTAGTCAATTCAATGAATTATTACCTTTCAAAAAAACTAAGCCTTAATCTTCAAAGTAATTTCACGAGGGTTAATCCCAATTTTGATAGCTATATTCAAAATACTTCGCCGTATTATTCCAACAATAATATCGTTTTAAATTATGATTTTACACCCAATAAAAGGCTAATGTTGGGTTATAATATTGAATCAAATGAAGATAAAAGCATTGTAAAGCAATTCAACTATCACGAAAAATATGGCAGATTAGCTTTTTTGATGAATTCCGAAAAGGTTCAACTTTGGTATGAAAATAGGTACGGTTGGGCAAAAAATGAGTTGACAAGTATTGATGCAACTTCGACCAGAAGTATAAGGGCTATGATTCAACCCAATTTTAGAATATACAATAATTTTTGGTTAGGCTCATTTTTTGAATATCAAAATACTGCGAAATTTTCTGTCAATAATCAAACTACCAATTATTATTTTTACGGAATTAATAGTAGAGTGTCCGTAAATGATAAGTTCAATTTCACCTTTGCTTATCGGAATAATTACGCTCCTGATGAATTGGTTCAAAGACGAAATTTCTTGGATTTGACCACCGAATTGAATCTTAAACATCATAAATTTAGTTTAGTGGCAGGTCATGCCTATATTCCAAATTATACCCTTGTGAACGAAAACACTTTATATATAATGGTAAAATATTCTTTAAAGTTGAATATGCCACTTTCAAAAAATAAAAAAGTGGGTGCAATAGCTGGTAAAATTACAAGTGATAATAATTTGAACAAATCAGGCATATTATTGAGTTTGGGGGATAAAAAATTCTTAACAGATGCCAATGGAGCATTTTATTTCAATGAATTATTACCCAATAAATATTTAATTATGGTGGATAAAACTACCTTAGAAAAAGGGACAATTTCGTCTGTAAAAACCCCACTTGAGGTAGAAGTTGAAGCCCAAAATACTAAAAATGTCTTTATTCCCATTGTAAAAGCTGGTAGTGTAAAAGGTAAAATTGGATATTCTGCTGAGGTAAACAATAATCACGGCAAAACACCACCACCAGTTATTTACGTAAAGTTATTTAACGACCATGAATATTTTACGACCAAAGTAAATGATAAAGGAATGTTTGCTTTTCAAGAAATGAAACCTGGTTTATGGCAAATTCAAGCTATAATTTATGGAAATTCAAACTCTTATACGATAAATAAGTCCATTCAGAGCCTTGAAATTAAAGAAAGGGAAAACACAAATATTATTTTTAATGTCAATTCAAAAGAAAGAAAAATTCATTTTTCTGATAAAAACTTTCACGTAAGTAACTAAATGAGAATGAAAATTTATTTTCTGGTTTTGGTCTGGTTTGGAATTTCCCTCCCAATGGTTGGTCAGACAACAGGTAATGCGTCGGCTACTATAAATTTGTCTTCAGTGGCACTTTTAGATATCGAACCATCTGGTACAGTCTCTTTAAACTTTACTGCACCTACTGAAGCAGGAGCAGTATTAGGGAGCAGTTCAACTAATTCTACCAAATGGATAAACATTACTTCTGCCGTTACAACTGGACTAACTCGCCGAGTGACTGCTCAAATTTCAGGAGGGACATTACCCAATGGAATAAGATTAAAATTAAGCGTTGCTAATCCTGTGGGCGGTGCAGGTGCGAGAGGGACACCTGTTACGGTAACTTATTTGACAACTATTGCACAAACAATCATCAATAGCATTGGAGGTGCTTACACAAACACAGGTTCTGGTTCGGGGTTTAATTTAACTTATGCTTTAGATATTCAAACTTATAGTGTTATAAATAGTGGAACATCCCCATTTTCAGTGCTTTATACATTAGTTGATAATTAAAACAGCACAATACAATTGCCAAAATTTAATGAAAAGAAACTTACAAATATTGGTTATTTTATTATTCGTTAGTCTTGAAGGGATAGGACAAAGTATAACAGTCTCAGGCGGGACTTGGACACCACTTGTGACTTCAATTATGGAGGCTGGAAATGACTATACCTCAAGTACTGCTCAAAGTTCTACCAGTCAAACAAATATAAGTGTCTCTGTACCAGATGCTTTCATTGGTCTATTGGGTAATAGTTATTCAGTCAATATCAAACGTATAGATAGTGGTACAAACTGGGATGGTGCTGGCATACAAATTTGGGCAAAACGTATAGGAGATGGTACTGGTGGGGGAAGTTTTTTATTAGTTAGAAGTAGTATAACAGGTGGAAATGTTACTTTTCAACAAATAACGACTACCAATTTATATTTTTTTGAAGGGATTAATTTTGGGACAACACCACGTTCAAATATTACCATTCAATATGAAATTAGAGGCATTTCTGTATTAGTGCCCGTCAATAATTACACTACAACGATTGTGTACACTTTGATTGATTAACAAATTGCAGTTAGGGTCTTGAATTAGGAGGAAATGTAGCCCCATTTATGAGAATAAGTGCCTCTATAATTCTTAGATTAATCATCAAATGTCCAATTTAGCCATTGCAACTCCCAAAATTATAGGAGTGACTGTGCATTCAAAACGTATGAAGCATGGAACAATAATCGTTGATTTAGAGCAGAAGTATTGGAAAGCATTATTGAACAAGACAAAAACCTTAAAGAAAAGTTTGAAAAATTGATACTTGGTAAAAACGAAACGTAATTCATCAAATGAACAAAATAAAAAATATTGACTTGCAAATTAAAAAGACAATTGAATTAATTAACAACGCTGACAAATCAAGACCAAAAAGAGAACTTTAAAAAGCAACGAACCTCTAATAACTAAGGATTCGTATTGCATTTCCACCTTACTTTTGAGTATTACTTTTATCAAATAAGTTTATGACTCCATTTTCTTCCCTTTTTTGAATGTGGCTCCAAACATTCTAAGTTAGCTCTAATTGAACAGTCATAGTCATTTAAAGCATCCAAGACTTTCCTAAAACTACCATCTTTTGCCCATTTAGAATAATGGTAATAGATATTATTCCAAGTTCCTGATTCCTTATCAAGTTGTAATGTTCTCCAAGCACAGTTATTTTTTAATACATGAATAATCGTATTAAAAATAAATAGATTACTCACTTTTTGACGACTATTGGAAGTTTTATGTGTGAGCTTTGGAAGAATAAATGTTTCAAAGTCTAATTCTGAAATATAGATAGGTAGTGTCTCCATTGAATCTAAATATTTATACTTTTTAAAATGACTTTTAAATGAATTAACAATGTATTCGAATACTTTTCTACCTTTATTTTAACAATTGATTTGAGTTACTCTGGTATATTTATTTTGTTATACTTTAGACTCGTCAGTTTTCACATAAGGAGTGAATATGTAATCATTTATATCATATTTCGTATTTGCTAAAACTAATAATATTGAAGTGTCCTCAAACATATCCATTACGTGCCAATCCTCAGGCTCCAACAATAAACACTTATCGCAAGAGTCCAACAAATAATATTCTTGGGTCTTATTATTGTCAACATATACTCTACAAGTCCCAGCAATTGAAATTAATGCTTGCCAAGTAGCGTGATGACGATGTCCACCTCTCTGATGTCCTTCACTACCTCTAATATAAAAAACTCGCTTAACTTCATCTGGTAAGATGTTCTCAATCATTGTCAAATCCCCTATACCAGATTGAATTGTATTCAATGTAAATAAAGTTGCCATTATTAATATTCTGTTAAATAATCTTCTGTATTTCCACCTTTATAAGACTAATCCTTAATTAAATTATTTATTCCATCCTCCCCCCAAAGATTTGTACAATCCTATCACTGCATTGTACTGACGTTTTTTGAGATTAATTAATTCTATCTGAGATTGTAAGGCATTCTTTTGGGCGGTGATTACCTCTAAATATGTTGCCCTTCCCGACCGAAATAGCTCCGCCGAGTTGTTGATGGATAGTCTTAATACATCCACTTCTTGTACTTTCAAATCGTACATTTCGTTGGTGTTTTGTATTAAATTCAATTGGTTATAAACCTCTGTAAAACTGTTAACGACCGTTTTTTGGTAGTTGAGATAAGCCATTTTTTGGTCGGATTTTGATGCCATCAAATCCGCAATTATTTGTCTTCTGTTGGCTAAAGGTGCCGTTAAGCCACCAAAGGTATTCATCGCCAATGAGGCAGGATTTAACCACAAAAGTGCTTTAAATGACTGCAAACCAAGCCCACCTGTGAGATTTAATGATGGGTAAAACGCTGCTTTTGCCGTGAATAAATTGGCATTGGTGGCTAAAAGTTCGTATTCTGCCTGTTTGATGTCGGGGCGGTTTTCGAGCAAACGAGAAGGAATGCCTACCGTTAATTTCGGAGGAATTACTTTGGCCCATGCGACTTTCTGCCGAATAATGGCTTGCGGATAGCGTCCTACTAAGAAATTCAATTTGCTTTCGGCTTCTACAATTTCCTGTTTTACCTCTATTTTAAGGGCTTTTGAACTCAATAATTGGGCATTTAATAAGTCAACGCCTAATTGATTGGCTTGCCCTGCTTGTTTCAAAACACGAGTAATTTCAACGGCTCTTTCCTGTAAAATGATGTTTTCTTCGAGGAAATCTAACTCATTGTCTAAGATTAATAATTCATAATACGCCGAGGCAATCAGAGCCACCAATTCGCTGACTACTAAATTCTTACCCGATTGGCTGGCTAATAACTTTGCCGCCGCCGATGCTTTCTGACTTTTGAGTTTACCCCAAATGTCTATCTCCCAAGATGATTGAACGCCTAAATAATAATCGGGAATTATGGGGTCTGGAATTTGTTGCTTTTCGTTAATATTGGTTGAAAACTGGGTGTCATAATTTCCTACACCATCAACGGTATAATTCCCAAATTTCCGCTGTCCAATCGTAACGTTAGCGGCTAAATCTGGCTTGCCTAAACCTTGCGTAAATCGAACGCCTGCCCGAGCAATCTCAATTTTTTGCAAGGTCATTTGCAGGTCAAAATTATTGGTAAAAGCGGTATCAATCAGAGCCACTAAGGTTGAATCCGAAAAGAAGGATTTTATCGTTGGTAAGTCTATCGCTGATGAGTCTTGCTTGGCAATAAACTTTTGGGGCATAGCCAATAATGGACGATTTTGGGGTATTTCTTGCTTGATTTTACACGCTCCCAAAAGCATTATTATGACTACGAAATAAATGCTTTTATATTTATACATACGCTTCTTCAATAGTTTTAGTAGTTTTTTTCTTTCGTTTTCCTTTGCCCATTCCTGCAAAAATCACGTACAATCCTGGGATAACAATTACGCCAAATATTGTCCCGAATAACATCCCTCCTGCCGCTGCCGTTCCGATAGTTTTGTTCCCAATGGCTCCTGCTCCCGAGGCAAACATCAGCGGTACTAAACCTGCAATAAAGGCAAATGAGGTCATTAAAATGGGTCGGAAACGGGCTACTGCTCCACCTACGGCGGCTTTGAGTAATGTTTTGCCTTGTTTTTGTTGCAAAACGGCAAATTCTACAATCAAAATGGCATTTTTACCCAATAGTCCAATCAACATGACCATGGCCACTTGAGCATAAATGTTGTTTTCTAATCCGAATAAATACAAGAAAAACAAAGAGCCGAAAATCCCGACGGGCAAGGATAAAATGACGGGAAGTGGCAACAAGAAACTTTCGTATTGAGCTGAAAGTAAAAGGTAAACGAATATTAAACAGATGATAAAAACGCCAATTACTTGATTCCCAGAAAGGACTTCTTCCCGAGTCATGCCCGACCATTCGTAGGCGTATCCACGGGGTAATTCTGTTTTGGCGACTTCTTCAATGGCTCGGATGGCATCTCCAGAACTGTATCCTTTGGCGGCTTCTCCGTTGAGCATGGCAGACACGTACATATTATAGCGAGTCAATTGTTCGGGCCCATACACTCGTTCAATTCTGCTAAAAATGGCGTAAGGCACCATTTCACCGTTTTTATTCTTGATTCGCAACTTCATAATATCTTCGGGCAAAGCACGGTATTTGGGGTCTGCCTGAATCATTACTTTGTACATTTGACCATACAAAATGAAGTTTGTGGCGTAAAAACTACCAATCAAGGACTGCAAATTACTCATCGCTGCATCTACCGAAATCCCTTTTTTCGCTGCCATGTCTTGGTCAACGTGAATCATGTATTGTGGGAAATTGGGGTTAAAACTGGAAAATGCTTCTTTGATTTCGGG
>NZ_JAYGIN010000034.1:0-53838 GCF_034931005.1 Arcicella sp. LKC2W | reverse complement strand
TAAAAGAGACATTTCGTAACAGACTAAAAAATATTGCACAAGTTTGGATTATCGTATGTGGTCTTGTAAACCTAAATCTTTGAATAATTATATATTATTTAGGAAAGTTATCTAATAGGAATTTTAATGAATTTATCTTTTATTAAAAAAACAACAACTCCAACGATGATATAAAATAAACCAACTAAAAATAAGCCCAAAGGCAAATTATTAAGTTTATCGCCAATCAACCACGCTACCGCCAAACTCATGAATAACAAAACGGTAAGTCCAATCATAGAAAGTACCAAAGTGATAGCTAATGTTGATATGGTATCAGCCAATTTAGATGACAAATTTAAAATACTTAAATTCCATCTTGCCTCTGCATACGTCGAAGCCTCTTCAAAGATATTTTCGACCTTGTCTTTCATGTGTTCAATTGATTCCATCATAAAATTTCAATAGTTGATTAGTAGTCATAGGAAATTTTAAGACATTTAAAATTTCCTATGACCTGAAGGTTTTAGGTTAAATGGAGTCAAAACTATGCGGTTCTAATTTGTCTATCTGCCATTTCAATAGCGTCCTCAACTTCCTCTTTTGCTTTATTTTTCCATGACTTTGCTTTATTCTGGGCATCATCAGTTAATTGTTTTGCATTGTCTTTCCCATTCTGAATAGCCGTGAGCAAATCATCTGCCCATGTATTGGCATTTTGCTTAACTTTTTTTCTTAAATCTGAGCCTTTTTCGGGAGCAAACATTAATCCAATCGCCGCACCTACTGCCGCTGCCGTAGCAATACCGATAACAATTTTTGAGTTATTTGACATAATTCATTTTATTTATAGTGAAACATTATGTAATTACCCTAATTCAAAAAATAACTATGCCTTCAATAATTTGTTATTTTTGATAATTATTTGGGGCAAAAACACCTCAGTTTGAGAATAAACGACGATATTTTTATACGTAATTATGAATCCGTATCTATTAAAATCTGAAAGTCTATTAGAAAGGGCAGTATAATCCACATTTTGAGGTAGAACTCAAAAAAGGGATACGCACGAAAGCAAAGGGAAAGGAAAGTACAAATAAGAAGAAAACGAACTCGGTAGTAAATGGAGAGTATTGAAAATCAAAGCAAAAGCGATTGCTCAATTTTCATAAAATCAAGTGGTTTTTCAATAAAAGTATCCGCACCTGTACTGATAGCGATTTCAAAGAAATTTCCCATAGCACTAATCATAATAATTTTAGATTGTGGCGATAGAAGTTTTATTTCTTGAACTCTATCAATACCAAAACCATCGGGTAAATTATTGTCTAAAAATAACCAATGCGGTTTCACTTCAGAAGCTTTTCCAATGCCATCTTTGA
The DNA here is from genome assembly GCF_034931005.1 of Arcicella sp. LKC2W. Lineage (NCBI taxonomy): Bacteria > Pseudomonadati > Bacteroidota > Cytophagia > Cytophagales > Flectobacillaceae > Arcicella > Arcicella sp. LKC2W. The sequence goes on along the minus strand of NZ_JAYGIN010000034.1, from coordinate 52,477 downwards.
GCGTATGGGCATAGTAAGAAGTAATCCCTTTTCTTTTGAGAAAATGCTTTAAAAGTAAACAAGTGTCCCTTTCATCATCTATTATTAACGCCACTTCGTGCATGGTACAAAATATTAAAATTATAAAATTATGGTATTATATATTACAAAATTTTCGATGTTGCAACATACATTTTTGTTAATCAAAAAACCGTACCAGCTCGTCTTAAAACTGACAATTAAGTTTCTTAAATTAACCTCCAATAAATAGTTTAAGTTTGAATATATTATAATTAGCTGGAAAATAGTGGTTTATGCAATAAGATTTACCTATGTGAAGATAAATTTAAAAAAAAATACGATTCTCTTTCACAAGAGAATCGTATTTTTTGATTTTATAAATCAGTAATTTATTTCTTAGTCCAAAATTTTAGTTCTTCTTCAGCCATTTTAACGGCTTCGTAAGCATTTACGATACCTCCACTTGATGATAAAAGACTAAAGTCCACTAATTCACCCGTACCAGGTTGGCTTACTTTTAATTTACTTAATTTGATAGATGAATTGAGTATAATTTGTTTAATTTTTTTGAAATCAAAATCTGGATAATAAGACATTAATAAGGCTGCCAAACCTGTAACCACTGGAGCTGCCATACTTGTACCACTTAAGTCTTCATACTGCGACCCCACAACTGTCGATTTTAAATCTACACCTGGAGCAAAAACATCCACAGTTTTATGACCATAGTTTGAAAATTCCGCTACGGCACTTGGAGGTTGCATCCATGAAGTTGCTCCTACTTCAAGCCAATTTTCGGCTTGTTTTCCATCAGCAAATTTCTTGGAAGGATAATTATCGCTTATATCAATATTTTCGTTTTCATTCCCTGCCGCATGAATCAATAATACACCTTTAGACTGTGCATATTTTACGGCTTCATCAACAGCCTGTTTCTGAGGAGATACCGATTTACCAAAACTCATGTTGATAATCTTTGCTCCATTATCTACTGCATATTTGATGGCATTAGCCACATCTTTATCTCGTTCATCGCCCTCTGGTACGGCTCTAATCGCCATAATTCTCACATTACTGGCAACGCCTGCAATACCTAAAGCATTAGTACGATTAGCCGCCACAATTCCCGCTACGTGCGTTCCATGACGTGCATCTGGACCTTTTACTTCATTATTACCATAATCTCTGTCGTTGATATTATCAACATCGTCTCCAACAATTGTACGTGGATTGAACGACAAATTTATCCCAAACTTAAACTGAGCATCATAATATTCGTAGGCTTCTTTGAGTTTTTCTTCATCCTGACCAATTTGCTCTAATAATTCAAATACTCTTTTCGCTTTTCTAATATCTTCTGGTTCTTTCGAAGTAATTTTTGCCAAGTCTTCTTTTGAAACGTCTTTTACTTTTAGATATGTTGAAAGAATCAATTTAGAATCTATATATTTTTCGTATAGCTTAATAACAAAAGGGCCTTGTTCTTGCAACTCTTTAACTTTTGCTTCGTAACGAGCTTTATATTTTTTATATAATTCATATTCAACATTCATTGCTGGCGAGAGGCTGGCAATATCTTGAATATATTGGTATATCTTCTTTAAACGGGCATATTCACGAGTAACTTCCATTGTTTCTCTTGATACGTCAGTGCCATCTTTTCCTCCTAAAAAATCCCAACCATTAATATCGTCAATATATCCGTTGTTATCATCATCGACTCCATTATCAGGAATTTCCTTAGCATTTACCCAAATATTATCTTTTAAATCCTCATGATTAATATCAATTCCAGAGTCGATAATAGCTACTAAAACGGATTTTGATGTTTTTCCATTCAAGAAATCACGATAAGCCCTTTCGGTACTTATTCCCCTAACGCCATTTTCCAAATAATCGAGATTAAACCAATTCAAGGGTGCTTTATCAGGAGATAATTCCAAATATTGAGCATTTGAAACCCTCAAAAAAGAACACAAGAAGACAATGAGGAGAAATTTATTCAATTTCATAATTGAGTTATTATAAAGTATAAGGATTACTTAGTGGCGGCAATTTCAATTTATTTACTGCAAAATAATCCATTTTGCAGTAAATGGCTATTTTTTCTGAGTAAATATATGATATTCTACAAATCTAATAAAAAATTACGATTTGAGATTGGCTTTTTCTAAAAATCCTTCAAGATGAATACATAAAAAGAAGTGCAAACTAATGTTAGATTAAAACTTACGCACTCTCAACATTCATATAGACGATATAATTTTCTTCTAATTGTTTTGAGCACCTAATAGAGACACAAAAGCAGATTTAAGAATCTCTGACAAAATCCTTAAACCTGCTTTTTACGAATATTCAAATTTTAATGTGAATCTCTGGTAACGATACTACCTGATTTTCCTTTTAAGAAATCCATATCAGCTCCTAAGTGTGCTTGCTCAACATGATTGATGTATAAATTAACATAACCACGAGAAATATTTAAGTCGATTGCTTGCCAGTTTTTGCGTCTTTCGGCGAGTTCATCATCCGAGACTTCTAAGTGGAGTGTTCTATCTGGAACATTCAAACTGATAAAGTCTCCATTCTGAACTAAAGCTAAATTTCCTCCTGCGGCTGCTTCTGGTGAAACATGAAGAACAACCGTTCCGAAACCTGTTCCAGACATCCGTCCATCCGAAATTCGTACTAAATCATGTACTCCTTTTTCTAATAATTTCTTCGGAATCCCCATATTTCCAACCTCTGCCATTCCTGGATAACCCTTTGGTCCAACATTCTTTAAGACTAAAACTGAGTTTTCATCTACCTCTAAGTTTGGGTCGTCGATACGAGCATGATAATCTTCAATGGTTTCAAAGACAACCGCTTTTCCTCTATGAATCATCAACTCTGGAGTAGCAGCAGAAGGCTTAATCACGGCACCATTTGGAGAAAGATTCCCCCTCACCACAGCAATTCCAGAGTTTTCTTTAAAGGGTGCTTCCATTGTTCCTACAATATCTCGATTAAATACTTCTGCATCTTCAGAATTCATCCCAATTGAACGACCGTTCACCGTTAACACATCATTATGAAGGACTGATTTTAACTCTTTTATTACTGCTGGAAGTCCTCCTGCGTAATATAAATCTTCCATAAAATGTTGCCCAGAAGGCTGTAAATTGGCAATAAGTGGAATGTTATGAGAGAATTTATCAAAATCTTCAATGTTCAATTCTATCCCAATTCTACCAGCAATTGCCAGGAGGTGAATTACAAAATTTGTTGAGCCACCAATAGCCGCATTAATCATAATGGCATTTTCAAAGGCTTCTCTTGTCAATATTTTCGAGAGTGTTAAATCCTCCTTAACCATTTCAACTATACGTCTTCCTGACAATTGAGAAATCACTTTTCTACGAACATCCGCCGCTGGAATTGCTGCATTATTTGGCAATGACAAACCTAATGCTTCAACCATTGTTGCCATCGTAGAAGCAGTTCCCATTACGGCACAATGTCCTTGTGTACGAGCCATACAACCTTCAGCTTCAATGAGTTGCTTCTCATTAATTTCACCTAATTTAAAGGCTTCTGCAAAACGCCAAACATCAGATGTTCCAATATCTTTTCCTCGCCAATGACCTTTAAGCATCGGCCCTCCAGAAATCACTAAAGTAGGAATATCCACACTACACGCACCCATAATAAGCGAAGGAGTAGTTTTGTCGCAACCACATAAAAGCACAACGCCATCTATCGGGTTAGCCCTGATTGATTCTTCAACATCCATACTTGCCAAGTTGCGGTATAACATGGCAGTTGGTTTAATTAAAGTTTCTCCCAATGACATTACTGGAAATTCAACAGGATATCCACCTGCTTCATAAACCCCTTTTTTTACAGATTCTGCCAAATCTCTAAAATGTGCATTACAAGGAGTCAATTCCGACCATGTATTACAAATGCCGATAACGGGGCGACCATCAAACATATCATCAGGAATTCCCTGATTTTTCATCCATGCACGATAAATAAAACCATCTTTGCCCGTTTTACCGAACCAATTTTGTGAGCGTAATTTTTCCATTTTGAGATTTTAAAGTAAGACAGATTTACAATCTATCAGTTTATTTTTGACGCATTGAAAATCCTCGATTTATTGTTATTGACAAGTGAAAACCTATCGATTTTATTCTTAGTGACAGTTAAAAACCTTTCTCACAATATCACTCTGTGTCTAAAGTTCTAACCATTGTAAATTTCAAATCATGCCCAAGAGCATATTCGCAGGTACGAGTTCCAGATGGAAATGCAGAAAACTGAGCATTTCTAAATTGAAATCGACGTACAAGATTATTGTTTTCTATGAAGAGCGTATCCTGTCCTGCATACCCAAATGATTGTCTTCCCATAAGTTGTGGGAGAGTGAATTTCCGAAGTCCATTCTGAGCTTCAAAGCCTGTAAAAGTAAGTTTATTATTGTTGCGTGAATACACTAATATTTCGGGGTATCCATCTGAATTCAAATCACTTGTCTCTGCTCTATTGGCATTTTCCAAGCTTTTATCATGGCTTTTCCCAATAATTTCAGTACCAAATAAAACAATTAATTTCACTCCAGTAGAATCTCTGAAAAGTTGAAAAGTATAAGCATCCTTCTTTTGCTCAAAAAACATTTCATCTCTTTTCAAATCTTGAATTTTAGGTGGCGAAGCATTCAAGAAATTAGCTTTTTCAAGCGAATCTTGTGCCTTAATTTGTTGTATTAAAGTATCTGGAAGAGCTATGTATTCGTTTTCTTCGGGGCTTGCTTCTTGACTTTCAAACCAATACAAAGCACCTGCCAAAGCCACTATAAATAAGAATAAGATTAGAAAAAATAATTTTGATTTTTGCATTGAATGAAATGGGAATCCCTTTTGTACAAAGCTATGAAGTTTTTGGGGCTTGACAAATAATTTCACGCATCGAAAAAAGAATATTCAACTCGTGGATAATTCCAACCAAATAAATTATTCAACTCATAACAAGCAATTAAACTAAATATTTTCGATAACGACTATTTTTGATTTTCAAAACCATTCAAAATGTACAAACACTATTTCATTTTCTTCCTTTTATTGTGCTTGAAAACCTCAGCACAAATCACTCATTCTCATAATGATTATGAGCAAAAAGAGCCTTTTTTCATGGCTTACAATTTAGGCTTTGATTCCATTGAAGCGGATGTTTACATCAAAAATAATGAAATTTATGTAGCTCACGACTGGGATAAAATTAGTCTTGATAGAACATTTACAAAACTCTACTTAAATCCAATTCTTGAAAAAATAAAGGAAAACAATGGCTATCCATATCCAAATAAAAAGCCCTTACACCTATTAATTGACTTAAAAAAAGATGGTAGGGAAATTCTTACCTTACTCACAGAAAAATTAAAACCATATAAAAAAGCCTTACGTCACGTAACCATCACCATTAGTGGGGATATGCCAGCACCAAACGAGTTTAAGAACTTTGATGATATTTTTTATTTTGACGGCAGAAATGAATTGACTTACTCGATAAAACAGTACAAAAGAGTAACAATCATGAGTTCGGGCATCACCGTTTTTGGGAAATATTGGAATGGAAAAGCTCCTTTATTGGATGAAATGGTACTAAAAATTAAAAATTTTGTAACAGAGAATCATTCAAAAGGGAAAAAAGTAAGATTATGGGGTACTCCAAATACCATTTTAGGATTTGAAACTCTGAAGAATTTGGAGGTAGATTATATCGGCACAGATGATTTAGAATTATTAGCCAATTTTATGAAATAAAGTAACACAGACTTTAGTCTGTTATTCAACTTACAGACTAAAGTCTGTGTTACTTTATTTTGCCATCACTTCAAACGGTAAATTCAAACTCAGTATCGTTTCTTCAATTTCAGAAAGTTCCTGTTTCATATTTTCGATATAACGTTCTGATTCATTTTTGAAAGAATTTGTCAGATTTTTATAATACTCAATTCCAGATAATAAATTGACATAAAATGCTTTCAGAGAACGTAATTGAGAGGCAGAGAGGCTTTCAATTTGTACATTTAATTGTTTTTTGTAATAGTCCACATAAAGTAAAAGTTCATTTACAAACAGATTGGGTCTTTTCAAAGAATTGAGTAAGTTGACTCTTCCATAAATGTGGTCAACCATTTGTTGAAGAGAAAAAACGCCTGAAAAATACGCTAAATTAGGACTGGGGCAAATAGTAACCGCCTTGAGATGATGGGCAGGATGAATATTATTAATCAACAAAGCCGATACCCCTAAGCCTTCGCATAAACAATCTCGCTGAGTAAGAAAGTCAGATTTTGTTTGTTTTTCCGCTTGACTCAAATCACTTTCTTCGATTTGTTTTAATTTTGAATGCAAATATTCACGAGAAGATTCACAAATCGGTATGGCAGAAAATTCAGTATTGGTCGTCAGAAATTTCTTATAACATGGACTTCCCGGTCGGTTTTTATCAATTCTTTTCACTCGCTGATGTTCAGCACTGGTTTTCTTGAAATTATTAAATGGAACGCCTAAAGGGGAGGCATTACTCAAAAAATAATCATCTTTCTCAGCAGTGGACAATTGAACAAGGGTTTCTTCATCAACGTTGGTAGCTTCTGGAACTAACAAAAACGGGCTTCCCCAACCAGTTCCATCGGCTTGATAATAATCTAATAAAAAATTGTCTTCATTGGCTGTACCAATACCTCCTTGCACCGTAATTTTCATAACAGGCAAATGCTCAAATGGTTGTAATCCTTTGCTAATCAAAGCATTATTACACATTTCTATCAGTTCATTTTTTAATGCCGAACTATTTTGTTTGAATTCCTCCATGATGGGCCCTAATAATAAGCCATCAGTTGCGAAAGCGTGACCTCCGCAATTCAAACCAGATTCTATTCTGAATTCCGAAACCCAAAGTCCTTTTTTGGCTAATATTTTACCTTGCGTTAAAGCAGAACGATAATCACTTACTTTTAAGATGATTTTTTTGGTTAAGTTACCTTTTTCATTAGGAAAAAAATCATCAAAACTATCAATGTAACCGTACAAACGTGGATTATAACCTGCTGAAAATACAATGCCTGATGATAAATTACTTTGTGCATAACCCCGCAAAGAAGTTAGGGCATCAGAATATTCCTTTGGCAATAGTTCACCTTCTTTGGTATAATTGTTTTTATCAACTTTTGACATCACATTTACATCAATTGAACCAGCTACGATACATGCCCGAAGCTTTTGCTGAATTTGCTGTTTTATGGAACATTCCTCCAACTGATTCATTTCGATATACAACTTTCTTAGCCGTGACGAATCAGGAAGTAACTCAAAATATTTAACTATTTCTGAGCCTTCAACAAAATCTTCTGCACGGAGTTTTTCAACTTGCTTTGTGACAAGTTTATCCAATAAATTGAGATATTCAGTGATTCGCTTTGCCCGATAATCAGTTTCTTTTACGCTGATTGGAATATATTTTTCACCATTGGCGAGCGAGTGAAATTTACGGAGTTGTTCAATTACTTCATCTTCTATGATTGAAATGACAGATGATATACCGAAGCGAGCTACTTTTAGAGGAGTGTCAATTGTATAACCCAAACCCATGACAGGAATGTGAAATGTATGAGATGTTGTTGCGGTCATTATTTTCAAAAGTTTTAACAAAGCAACTAACAAAACTGCTTGCTAAACATGACAACAATCATCGTTTTTCATGATAATTTAAGTAAAAATTGAAAGACAATATCACAAGTTTTGTTATTTGGCCTTCAACAAACTTCTTCCGCTTGTTCTTCCTTCTTCTTGGATTAAATCAATCTCTAAATTATCAGGACTCAAAATCTTACAAATTGTATAAGGAGTAGGTTTTTCATTAAAAAGCAACATTTTAGGCTCCGAAATCACAGGGTAATGATTTGCCTGTGCGGCATAAAAAGCAGGTTCAATTTCATCGTAAAGAAAACTGATATTGTCTATATGAGAGGAAAATTTTGATGAATCTCTATCTAAAACTTGTTCTCTAACCAAACCAAGTGCTTCAGGTTCAGATAAAACAATTTTTTGATTCCCCACTTTCAAAACAGTTGAACGGTCTTTTTTATCGACAACTTCTGCTCCTAAAACGTCTTGATAAAACTTAACATTCGTTTCTAAATTCTTAACAATCAACTGAATATGGTCTATATTAAATAAAGTTTTCACTTTTAAATTCGGACGTTCAACCAAAACAATAACATTATTGTCGAAGCCATACATGGCTACCGCATTTGTTTCTGGTTCATTGGGAAGTGTAAAGTCTTCAACAGCAAAGCCGTATCCCTGTTTTAAAAGTGATTTGACGGTTTTTCGAATATTTTTGGTGTTAATGGCTAACCAATGAACTCCATAAACTGGCAAAAACACTTTGGGGGATGAATTTTTCTTACTATTTGAATCTACTTTTGAAGTGTCAGAAATTGAAATATTTATCGTTGTTTCATGCGAACAAAAAGTGAGAATATCCAAAAATGTTAATGGATTGTCCGACTGTTCGATAATATGCTTCGCTTTAAAAAAAGTCGTAAAAAAATAGGAAGCATTTTTTTGGGACGAAGAATCACTAACAGTATAGTGAATATTATCAAGCATGATTGGCTTTTGAGCAAAATTGGGGAAAGTCAAAAACACAAATAATATTGAAATAATAAAGTTTATTTTCATCAGTTAGGGGAAACTTAAGGAGTTCAAGGGAATCCTTGCAATTTACCAAGTTTTCTAATCATCAAAAAGTAAACACGAGACAAGTAATCCTTTTTCATTGAAATATTCTCTAAATTGGAAGTAAATCAACTTATTTCAGCCGTTCTTGAACCCATAAACCATTCTACGAGTTAATAAAATAAGTCCGATAAGCAAACCAATAGATAATTTAGAATGTTTCAAAAAAATATTCAAACGCCAATATTAACCCAAAACTGGAAACAAAAATATTACCCGTGGATAATTTGTTTCTCGGGGTTACTTATTTTGATTGTTATCAACGGATTAACAACTACGTCTCTTTCCGTTTTTGACCATGCTTTTTTATCAGACTTTCACTGGACGAGAGAAGAGCTAAAACTTCGTGAATCCGTCACCAACAGTATTACACTCCTTTTTATTTTTATTTCTGGATTAATCATTGATAAAATTAGAGTCAAGAAAATGTTACTCTTTGGTACTTTCACTTTAGCATTTACCTTACTCGGTTACAGTTTTATCCAGAATAAATATCAAGCATACTTTGCTCATTTTTTTCTTGGAATTTCAATGATTACTTCAGGGTCAGTAGCTTGTATCATATTGGTTTCTACGTGGTTTAATGAAAAAAAGGGATTAGCCTTAGGTATCGTTTTGGTAGGAACAAGTTTAGGCAGTGCTATTTTTTCACCACTCAATACGTATCTTTTACATGAATATGGTTGGCGAGATGCCTTTAAAATATTATCCATATTTCCAGTTATTTTATTTTTCTATATTTTCTTTTTTGTCAAAAACTCTCCTTCTAATATTGGCATTTCTGCCTTAGGTAGTACGGTAAAAAATAGTCTTGATATAGATACCGATTTACTAAATCAAGGCATGAGTTATCAAGAAGCTTCAAAAACTCATTTATTCTGGTTAATTTGTATTTGTGGCTTTTGTACTTTTTACAGTTTAGTAGGCACTATTGCCAATACTTTTTTACACGTTATAGAAGCTGGTTATACAGAGCATAATGCCAGTTATTTTCTGACACTCTATTTTTTAGTGGCAGGAATGAGTAAATTAGTTATCTCTATTTTTTCAGATTATATCAACCCCTATCTGGTATTCACGATATGTTGTTTAATTATGATTTTGGGACTTTTAGGTTTTGGTTCTATGGATAAAAACTTAATTTTTCCATCTATTTTCCTGTTGGCTATGAGTTGGGGCGGTATTTATTCGCTTTATAACTTAATTGCAGTAAAGACTTTTGGCTTAAAAGAAGCAGGAAAAATAAACGGGACTATCAGTATGTTTGAAGGCGGTGGTGCTTTTTTAGGCCCTTTTTTAACGGCAAAAATCTATAATTTAGAGAATTCATACCAAGTGCCATTTTTGATAAATGCAAGTCTAATGATTTTTGTATTTTTCATATCTATTAAATTCAGAGCATACGTTAATAAAATCAATTCTTAGAATTTTATGCAATACAATTTCGACGAAGTAATCAACAGAAAAAATACTGATTCCTTTAAGTGGGATTTCTTTAATGACCCAGAAGATACCATTCCAATGCCCGTTGCGGATATGGATTTTAGAAGTGCAGAACCTATTTTGGAGGCTTTGAGAGAAGTTACTGAACATGGCGTTTTTGGCTATTCTATGGTACCTGAAGTATTAAAAGATGTTTTTCAAGAACGTTTACAAAGACTTTACGGTTGGAAAACTGAAAAAGATTGGCAAGTCTGGATTCCAGGATTAGTACCTGCGATAACGGCAAGTTGTAGAGCCATCGGTGAAATTGGGGAAGGAGTCATTACTTCCATTCCAGTTTATCATCCATTTCATTTAGCTCCCAATTATGTTGGTAAAAAGTTACAAACTTTTCCAATGAAAGAAATTGATAATCGTTGGACGTTTGATTTTGAGGCTCTCGAAAAAGCAATTACGCCTGATACTAAGCTATTTATGCTTTGTAATCCGTACAATCCAGCAGGAACGGTTTTTACCAAAGAAGAATTAGAAAAATTAGTTGATGTTTGCAAAAAACACGATATCGTGATTTGTTCGGACGAAATTCATTGCGATTTAATTTTGGATGAAAATAAAAAACATATTCCAATTGCCAGTTTGAGTGAAGAGGCAACCAATATGACCATTACATTATTAGCACCTTCCAAAACATTTAATATTGCAGGTTTGGGTTGTTCAGTAGCAATCATTCCAAACCCTGAGTTAAGAAAGAAATTTGAAGATGCTAAAAATGGTTTCTTCCCTCCACTTACTCGTCATTCATTGGTAGCCGCATTGGTTGCGTATCGTGATTGTGAAGATTGGCGTTTGCAATTGGTAGATTATTTAAAAGCAAATCACGACTTTTTATACCAAGAATTAAATGGTTACAAAGGTCTTAAAATGCTCCCACTCGAAGCCACTTATTTGGCTTGGATTGATGCAAGAGGAACAGGAATTGCCGATATTCAAGAGAAGATTTTAAAAGCTGGCGTGCGACTGATGAATGGAAATGTATTCATGGGTGAAGGCTTTTTGAGACTCAATTTTGCCTGTCCAAAATCAGTTTTAGAAGAAGCTGTAAAACGGATAAAAAGTATTTTATAAGATATTTTGAAAATCAAAAGGGTTGTCAATTTCATAATTGACAACCCTTTTTTAAGTTTGGCGAATAGCATTCGCCAAATTTTGAAATTAAATCTGGCGAATGCTATTCGCCACTACCAAAACTATTTACCATCCAAAACAATTGCTTGGATTTGTTCTTTCTTCACCAATTCATTAAATTCTGGCACTTTCTTATTTTTGATTTCATTGAATTTTGCTACAACTTTATCAATTTTCGTTGCCAAATCATTATAAACATCATAGTGTTGTTTGTTGGGTCTTGTAAATCCTCCTGATAGCACATAAGATGCCACGCCAGCCATTTTGTCATTCAATCTGATTGGATACGCCAAAACATCTTGTGGAGCTTTTGCTTTCGTTTGCATCAATGAACTTTCAATTACTTCCAACGAATCAATCATTGGTTGTGAAACCTTCTTCAATTTCGATACCAAAGCAGTATCCTTAATGGCTCCTAAATAACCACTAACCGACGATTTTATTTTACGAATTTGATTAATCGTTTTATGGCAATCGGTCACTTTTTGATTTACTTTTTGAACCAAGTCAAACTGAGCTTTGTAATCTTCGTCCGTTGCTTTTAGTCTTGGGTCTTTTTTGATTTCAAAAGTTTGTTCAGCAATTAAAGTTTTATCATCAATCAGACGAACTTTATACATTCCAGGCGTAGCAATTGCCCCTGCTCCACTCCCAGCCCACATCACGTTTGTACCATCCACCGCAACTACATCGGGATAACTAAAATCCCACACAAAATTATTCATTCCTACATTTGCCGATATTGTTCCTGCCTTTGGTTGTTTCAAATCTTCATAAAAATCCTTAGAAACTTTGAGAACTTCCCCTTTTTTATCTTTGATGTTTGAATAAGTGATGATTGTATCACCTTTCTCCGTCAAAAATTGAAGCTTTAATTCCTTGTTTGGCTTTGTTCCCAAATAATAGCGTACTTGCACGCCCAAAGGCACATTTTCACCAACTTCTGCATCTGGACGAGCAGGTCTTGCACCACCATTCATTAAATACGACGGACGTGGTTTGAACAAATGTTTTTCAGCTTTAACTTTTCCATCCATGATTTCATAAAGTGGCGTAATATCATCTAAAATCCAGAAAGAACGTCCATGCGTTGCAACGACCAAATCTTTTTCACGTTTATGCACTTGTAAATCACGAATCGGACTTTGTGGAAGGTTTAAGTTGAAAGGTTGCCAAGAATCACCATCATTGAACGAAACATAAATACCTCTTTCCGTTCCTGCATACAATAAACCTTTCATGTTCGGGTCTTCACGAACCACTCTGCAATATTCATCCACAGGAATACCATTGGTAATTTTCGTCCAAGTTTTTCCGTAATCCGAAGTCTTGAATAAATACGGTTGTCTGTCGCCAAACATATATTTATTGGCAGCTAAATACGCTTTTCCTTTGTCAAATTCAGATGGAGAAATTAAGCTAATTAATGAATAATCAGGCAATTGAGAGGTAGGTAAAGATACATTCAACCAATTTTTGCCCCCATCTTTTGAAATATGAATCAAACCATCATCTGAACCTGTCCAGAAATGCCCTTTTTCTAAAGGTGATTCTGCAAAGGTGAAAATTGTTCCATAAATCTCAGCACCCGTCATGTCTTTGGTAATTGGACCGCCTGTTTCTCCAAGTGTTTTGGGGTCATTTCTCGTCAAATCGGGTGAAATTGTTTCCCAACTTCTACCTCCATTTGTGGTTACGTGAACATAATTTGAAGTGATGTATAATTCTTGAGGATTATGCGGAGAAAAAACGATAGGATAAGTCCACTGAAAACGATATTTTTTAGTGATTGAAGGAGCTCCAATAGCTGATTCTGGCCAAATAGCCACATCTCTCATTTCCCCAGTTTCGGCATTATGTGACGACATTTGTCCATCGTATTCACCACCATAAGTAATTTTTGAATTTAATGGGTCAGCCGCAATATAACCCGCTTCCCCGCCTGCCACTGGATACCATGCTTTTGCATCAATACTATTTCCGTCCGTTCTTGAGGCAATTCTCACAGAAGAATTATCTTGTTGAGCTCCATAAACATTGTACGGAAAATCATTGTCTAATGAAACGTGATAAAATTGAGCTGTTGGCACATCAACGTCCGAGAATGTTGCACCGCCGTTGTAAGTTACCTCCGCTCCGCCATCATCGCCAATGATGAAATTATCAGGATTTTTAGGGTTTATCCAACAGTCGTGCGTGTCACCATGATGAACCGAAATTCTTTTGAAAGTCTTGCCTCCATCATTAGATTTCATGGCATTAACATTCAACACAATAAGACTATTTTCATTTTTCGGGTCAACTTCCAAATCCATATAATACCAACAACGTTGCCACAGGTTTTTGTCCTCATTAATCAAAGTCCAATGCTCACCACCATCGTCAGAACGGAAAAGTCCACCTTTCGCATTTTCAACCAAAGCAAACAAACGATTTGAGTTTGAACCAGCCACAGCAATTCCAATTTTACCCAATAATCCTTTGGGCATACCTGGTTTTTGACTCAAATTCTCCCAAGTATCTCCACCATCAATTGATTTATACAAACCGCAACTTTTTCCACCGCTACTCATAGAATATCCGTTACGATAGGCTTGCCACATTGAAGCGTAAATAATTCGTGGATTATTTGGGTCAATTCTTACCATTGCCGCACCTGTACTATCATTTTTTGAAAGAATTTGCTTCCATGATTTTCCACCATCAGTTGTTCTAAAAACCCCTCTTTCTGGATTGGGAGCGAATGGATTTCCAACTGAAGCCACATAAGCAATATCTGGATTGGTTGGATGTATTTCAATATTTCCAATGGCATCGGCTTTGGGTAAACCTACAAATTTCCATGTTTTTCCAGCATCGGTAGATTTATAAACTCCGTCACCATAAGAAATATTACTTCTCATATCGGCTTCACCCATACCTACATATAAAACGTTGGGGTCAGACGGAGCAACGGCAATTGCCCCAACCGAAGTAGAATGAAAAGTAGAATCTGAAATTGGAAACCAAGTTGCTCCACCATTAATGGTTTTCCAAACTCCACCACCAACTGCACCAAAATAATAAATTAAAGGTTGGTCGGCATGACCAGCAACCGCCAATGAACGTCCTGCACGATAAGGACCAATATTTCGCCAACGCAAAGCATTAAAAAGGCTGTCATTAACAACTTTTACAGGACTTGCCGTTGAAATAGTTTGTGAATTTTTCTTAGCTTTTTTTTGTGCAAAAGTAGTATATGCACATAGAGAGATTAGGCAAAATAGCCATATTCTGAGAGGTAATCGTTTGTTCATGATGAAAATGTTTTGATGAATTCATTCGTAATTTACGAATTAAAGACTTCTAAAAAAACATCTTTTCTGCTAAACGAAATGTATTACAATGGGCTTCAACAATATCCCTAATTTGTGGAGAATATCCTCCTCCCATCGACACTACGATTGGTAATTTATACTTAATTGCCTGCTCAAAAACAAATTCATCTCGGCGATAACAACCTTGCGTTGAAACGCTCAATTTTCCCAATTTATCAGTTGATAAAATATCAACTCCTGAAATAAAAAATAAGAAATCGGGCTTTTGAGTTTCAATTAATTGGGGTAAAGTAGCATATAATAAGGTCAGATATTCGTCGTCTTGTGTATAAGTTGGCAGTTCAATATCTAAATCGGATTTTTCTTTATGCAAAGGATAATTTTCCTTTCCGTGCATTGAAAAAGTGAAAACACGTGCTTCATTTTGGAAAATTTCAGCCGTGCCGTTTCCCTGATGAACATCTAAATCGACAACTAAAATTTTCTTGGCTAATTGATTATCTAACAAATAATTCGCAGCAATTCCTACGTCATTCAACAAACAAAACCCTTCTCCTCTATTGGTATAAGCATGATGTGTTCCGCCTGCCACGTTCAAAGAAATGCCATTATTTAGGGCAAAATGACAACAATCAATCGTTCCTTGAGCAATAATTATTTCACGTAAAACCAATTCTGCCGAAAGAGGAAAACCAATTTTACGAATCATCTTTGGGTCAATATTTAGATTTTTTAAGTCTTTCCAATAATCTTTGGAATGTGTTCTTAAAATCCATTTTTCATCAATTGGATGAGGGGCAAAAAAATCATCGGCATTGCAAGTTCCTTCATAAATGAGCTGTTCGGGGATTAGCTCATATTTTATCATCGGGAAACGATGTCCTTCGGGCAAAGGATGTTGGTAGATGGGCGAGTACGCTATTTTGAGCATATTTTTAGCGGCATATTGGTCTGAACTATCTTTTATTTTAACTTCCCGAAAGAAGAAATAACTTTCGGGAAGTTGCCAATTTATCTCTTAAACGTCTTCATGTGAGCAATTGTTTCGGTCGGATTCTCGGCATTGAAAACATAACTTCCTGCTACCAAAACATCAGCACCTGCTTCAATTAATTTTGGACCAGTTACATGATTTACACCTCCATCAATCTCGATTAAAGTATCTAAACCTTGTTCGTCAATCATTTTACGAAGTTTTTTAACCTTTGCATAAGTCATTTCTTCAAACTTCTGACCGCCAAATCCTGGGTTAATCGACATCAATAAAACCATGTAACAATCAGGTAAAATATCTTCCAAAACCGAAACAGGTGTTGATAAATTCAAAACAACCCCTGCTTTGCAACCAGCATCTTTTATTTGCTTTAAAGTACGGTGCAAATGAACCGTAGCTTCGTGGTGAACTGTAATAATATCCGCCCCAATTTTAGCAAATGTTTCAATGTATCTTTCAGGCTTTTCAATCATTAAATGTACGTCTAATGGCTTAGTAGCGTGCTTTTTAATGGCTTCGATAACTGGCATTCCATAAGAGATATTTGGCACAAAAAGACCGTCCATTACGTCAATATGAAACCAATCAGCTTGAGAATTATTGACCATTTCAATATCTCTTTGAAGATTCGCAAAGTCAGCGGCAAGCACTGATGGGGCAATTATAGTAGTATTCATTTGTACTTTTTGAAAAAATTAAAAAAATGTAACACAGACTTTAGTCTGTCAATCAATAAGGTAACAAACAGACTGAAGTCTGTCAATCAATAAGGTAACAAACAGACTGAAGTCTGTCAATCAATAAGGTAACAAACAGACTGAAGTCTGTCAATCAATAATGTAACAAACAGACTGAAGTCTGTCAATCAATAATATAACAAACAGACTGAAGTCTGTGTTACTTAATACCTAAAAGTATCACCTTTGAAATCAAAAATTTCTATTTTCTTACCGTCTTTTTTCTTCAAATAAACTTTGTCACGTTCATGAGCATCAACCATTTGAACAAACTCCGCATCCTTTGGTAAATATAAATTTACATACTGAGCATCCGCTACCGACTTTGTAATATTTTTGGTATAAACGTCTGATTTATAAACTTCTTTGCTGTAAGACGGATAAACTATGGTATCGCCCGTCTCATACATTCGTATTAAACTTTCAGCCACTTTCGGATATGGATTTTCTCCTCTTGCTTTATTTCGATAATTATATTTCAATGATTCATCATTCAAAACTTGTTGAATTGTTTGTGTTAGTGAAAACAAATGAATCACAAAAACCACCCAAATGGCATAATTCATAGGTTTGGATTTTACCCCTGCCTGAATTAAAGCTAAACTCACCAAAATAATTGAATAAGGAAATGAAAAGCCCGAATAACGTTGTGTTAAGCCAAAAGTATGTCCATTTTTGAAAGTAAAGAATATCAAAAATAGTGTCGGTAAAAAAGTCAAAATCAGTAAAAACCAATTTTGTTTTCTCTCAATTTCACCTTTTGTATTCCTCCAATATTCGGTCAGTAAATAAAATAGAAGTCCGCAATTGATAACTTCTAAATACGAAATACTTTGTTCCTTAAAAGCAAATATTACCGCCAAAACATATAAGGCTAAAATACCTTGTAACCATTTCAAATTCTTATTTTCACGATATTTCAGTAGAGCAAAAATGGAGAAAATTGAAATTATAAATGCTAAAAGCAAACTCTTTTTTCCAGCAATGGTACTTGTTAGACCATTACTACTGATAAATAAATCGGTAAAAATGGGTAGTGATTTCTTTGACACATTTTCAACGGTGGCGGGGTCGATATATCCTACATGAAGATTTGGAACTGCATGAGCCTCTTTATAGTAAATTTTGGCTTGATAGCTAAGTGTTTGAAAGGTATAATTTCCACCGCCAAATGTTATCCAATATCCAAAAACTGTTGCACCAATGGAAAGTGAAAGTGGCAATAATACCCACGCACGCATTTTTCTGACAAAAAGCAAAACATAAAGTCCATGAGCCATAAAAACGGTTGCGGTCAGGAAATGTGATAGTAAACACATAGCTGATAAAATTCCGTAGAATAAATACAAACCATTATTTTTAACCCCTTTTTCTTCATTTTTAATAATTTTCAGAAAAATATGAGTCGCTAAAAGTGTCAAGAAAAAACTTAAAGAATAATTGCGAATTTGTTGGCTATATGCAATAAAAAATGGCTCAATTGCCATTAAAAAGGAAGCTAATAAAGCTAAAGGAACATTATTGAAATGCTCTTTTATGAAGAAAAATAAGAGTAAAATCGTGGCACAACTAAATAAAACGGATAAAAAGCGAGCAGAAAAATCTGACAGTCCAAACATATTTATCCAATTATGAAGCACTACATAGTAAAACGGGCTATTGCCAATATCACTTCTACGAATACTATCATAATAATCATCGAGGTTTTTCTCAGCCCAAAATTCTTTTGGAGTAAAGGTATTTTTTCCTTCGGTATGGAAACAGTTTTTTTGAGAATTACCTTCCATTGCCATTCCTTGACTTATCAAAACGGAGGCTTTTTCATCAAAAAAAATACCATGTTTATCAAGATTATAAACTCTTAAACTAAAGGCAAGAATAACTATGAAGGTCAGAATGAGGTATGCGTAACGGGAAAGAGTCATTTGGTTTGGATTAAAACAAAAAACACGGAAGTAAATTCCGTGTTTTGAAATTCATCACAAAAATATGACTTATTCTTGCCCTAAGCAATAAAGAGAAACGTTTGATTATTTTTTTGACTAAAATAAATACCCGAGAGACAAGCCAATAGTTGTATTTCTGAAGCCATAAGGATTTGCAATATCACTACTTAAACGCCAAATATTAGCACTAAAATTATAACGACCTTCAATGAAAGCGTTATTCCCCAATTTAACACCCAAACCTAAAATACCACCCCACCCAAGGGCTTCTTCATTGTACACTTTATCGTTAACCGTTGGCAAATAAGAAGCATAAGGCCCAATTACTGTGTAAAGTCCTTCATCGCCCATATTAATTTTCAGCAATAATGGGATTTCAATGTAATTTGAAGTGATTTCTGAGGTATCAATTTTGAAACCTTTTTGCGAAAAAGCAATTTCAGGGCAAAGCGAAATATCTTCTGAGAGAGCAATATTCGCAAAAACTGCTCCTTCAAAGCCTACTAAAGTACCTTGTGGATTATAAATAATACTTCTTCCCCATTGAGTTCCCGCATGAGCTCCACCTCTAATTCCGAATCGAATATTTGATTGTGAAAAAGTAGTATGTGTTAAAGTAATTAGTAGTCCTACAATAAATACTTTGAATATTTGGGCAGTAAAGGTTTTTTCCATGATTTACAAAATTAGGGACGAGTTATCGTAAAATTAGTTTTATTTTGAGAAAATACTTCTCGTTATTTATTATTTGGCGGTAATTTAGCCAAAATTTATTTTTTGAATTATGAACCCACAAGAACAGATTAACCAACTGACAGACCAGTTAAATCACTATAGTTTTTTATATTATCAAACTTCAACTCCCGAAATTTCGGATTTTGAGTTTGATAAGCTTTTAGAAAAACTAAATGATTTGGAAAAAAATTATCCCGATTTTGTGCGTCAGGATTCTCCAACTCATCGAGTTGGTGGAACCATCTCGAAAGAATTTGAATCAGTTACGCATCGTTTCCCAATGCTTTCTTTGGGAAATACATATAATGCTCAAGAATTGGCGGATTTTGATGAAAGAGTTCGTAAAGGATTAAATGATGAACCTTACGAGTATATATGTGAATTAAAATTTGATGGCGTTGCTCTTTCTATGTGGTTTGAAAATGGTGTTCTAACTCGTGGTGTTACTCGTGGCGATGGAGTTAGAGGTGATGATATTACTGCAAATGTAAAAACAATACGAACATTACCGCTTAATATCACCGCAAAAAATATGCCAGTTAGCTTTGAAGTACGTGGTGAAGGCTTTATGCCCTTGACTTCTTTTGAAAACTTGAATAAAGAAAGAGAAGATATTGGCGAACAATTATTGGCAAATCCACGAAATGCGGCTTCAGGGACATTTAAAATGCAAGATTCTGCAGTGGTTGCCAAACGCAAAATGGATTGTTACATTTATCAGTTTTTATCAGAAAATGAGACTTTTACCACTCATGAGGAAAGTCTGATTGAAATGAAAAAATTAGGCTTCAATGTTTCTCCAACTTGGCAAAAATGCCATGACATTGAATCAGTTTTAGCATTTATCAATCATTGGGAAGCTGAAAGGCACAATCTGCCATTGAACACCGATGGAATTGTTATTAAATTAAATTCTTTTGCACAAAGAGAAATTTTAGGCTATACCGCAAAATCTCCCCGTTGGGCAATTGCTTACAAATACCCTTCAGAATCCGCCTCAACACTTTTAGAATCAGTCAGTTATCAGGTCGGCAGAACTGGAAATGTTACACCAGTAGCCAATTTAAAACCTGTACTTTTGGCAGGAACAACGGTAAAACGAGCAAGTATTCATAATGCCAACGAAATTGAACGCTTAGATTTATACTTGGGTGATTATGTTTTTGTAGAAAAAGGTGGAGAAATTATTCCGAAAATAACCAATGTTGATTTAAGTAAAAGAAAGGATAATCTTGAAAAAGTAATTTTTCCAGAAAATTGTCCCGAATGTGATTCGCCACTTGTCCGTAAAGAAGGTGAAGCCAATCATTATTGCCCGAATGAAAAAGGTTGTCCTCCACAAATTAAAGGCAAAATCGAGCATTTTATTCAACGAAAAGCCTTGAATATTGAAAACTTAGGAACGGAAACTATCGACTTGTTTTACAAAAGAGATTTAGTCCTGAATCCTGCCGATTTATACGATTTAAAACGTGAAGATTTAGGAGGTTTAGACGGTTTTAAGGAAAAATCAATTCAAAATATCTTGAAAGGTGTAGAAAAATCTAAAGAAATCCCTTTCAAACAGGTACTTTTTGGAATTGGAATTAGATTTGTTGGAGCAACAGTTGCAGAAAAATTAGCGAGCTATTTCAACAATATTGATGCACTCGCTAAAGCAACTCAAGAAGAATTATTACAAGTTCCAGAAATTGGGGAACGCATCGCACAAAGTGTGGTTGATTTCTTTCAAAATACTGATAATCAAGAATATATTGCACGACTAAAAGCGGCAGGATTAAAATTTACGCATGAAGCGGTTGAAATAGTTGTAGAGGGTGACACTTTAGCAGGAAAAACTTTCGTAATTTCGGGAACTTTTCAAAACTTTGAGCGTGACGATTTGAAAATCAAAATTGAAGCCAACGGAGGAAAAGTGCTTAGTGGCGTTTCTGGCAAACTAAATTACCTCGTAGCGGGTTCTGAAGCAGGACCTTCCAAATTAGAAAAAGCACAAAAATTAGGCGTTCAGATTATTTCAGAAGAGGAATTTATTTCGATGTTAGAGAGTAACTAATCACAATATGAAAACCACGGGATTATGCCAAAATAATCTCAGAATATAATTTAAAATTGACGGACAAAATCCGTTTTACATAATAATAATGAGACCAAAATTTCATGGCGTAGCTCCAGCCTTAGTAACTCCGATGTTAGCGGATGGGAGTATTGATTTCGACGGATTGAAAAATCTACTCAACCACGTAAGCGAAGGTGGCGTTGATTATTTAGTGGTTCAAGGAACAACAGGTGAGTCGGCAACGACAAGTAAGGCTGAGAAGAAAGCTATTTTGGACTTCATTAAAGCAAATAATCCTAAAAACTTACCAATTGTTTATGGTCTCGGTGGAAACAATACACCAGAGGTTATCGAATATATCAAAGAAACTGATTTTGATGGAATTGATGCCATTTTGTCGGTTTGTCCATATTATAATAAACCAGGTGCAAGAGGCGTAATAGCTCATTATACCGCTATTGCCGACGCTTGTCCAGTTCCCGTAATTATGTACAACATTCCTGGGCGTTCGGGTATCAATATGTCAGCAACAACGACTTTGACATTAGCTCAACACCCAAATATTATTGGTATAAAAGAAGCCTCATGTATTATTGAACAGGTGATGGAAATTTACAAAGACAAACCTGAAGACTTCCTAATAATTTCTGGTGATGATGTGCAAGCTGTGCCAATTATTGCTTTGGGTGGCGTTGGCGTGATGTCGGTTGTTGCCAATGCTATTCCGTCCAAATTCACGGAGATGATTCATGCGGCTTTGGACGGAGATTTCTCAACCGCCAGAACTACACTTGGAGATTTCTTGGCAATTGACCCACTTTTATATGAAGAAGGCAATCCCGTTGGTGTAAAGAAAATCATGGAAATAAAAGGACTTTGTGCTTCAGAGGTGAGATTGCCATTAATGAAAGCTTCAGACGAATTAGGTGAAAGAATGAAAGTAGTTTTGGCAAAAGATAACTTATAATTTAAAAACTCTTAAAAATATGTTTGTTCACGTTGTAAATTTTTGGTTAAAAAAAGACCTAACTGATGCTCAGCATCAGCAATTTGTTGACGGTGTAAAATCGCTTGGTGCAATTGAATCATTAGTAACTTTTAATGTTGGAAAACCTGCTGATACCGATAGACCTATCATTGAACGTAGTTATGATTATTGTGAATTAACAATTTTTAACGATGTTGCGGGACATGACTTATACCAAGACCACCCGATTCACGTTAAATTTGTGGAAGAATGTAACCACCTTTGGGAAAGGGTATTAATTTATGATTCAGAAACAGTTTAGCGTATCGAGTATGAAAACATTGAGTTTATTTTTGGGAGGATGTTTGTTATTGAGCAGTTCAATGATGAGTTGTAAATCTAATAAAAATTTACAAACAACCTCTTATTATCAGCCAAATTATCAAACTGGCGGACATGACCAAAAGACAGGTTTAGGTTTTCAAATTCCAGATAAATATCCAATCGAAATTCTTATTGGAAACGAGCAACCACAAACTTCAGTGCAGGAAATTGAGAAGTTATCTATTTCAGATGAATCTCCAATTCAGCCAAACCAAGTTTATAAAGGAACAATGTTGAATCGTGGAAATGACCAACAGCAGAAAAAAGCCTTATTAGATAGAATGGTAGCTCAGGCTCAAGATTTGGGAGCAAGTGGTTTAATGAATGTTAATTACAAAGTGTTTTCAACGGCCAAAACCACAGGTTATATTTTGTCAGGCACAGCTTTTAGATATGTTTTGAAGTAATGCTATAATTTACTAACAAAAAAGCTCTCAATTTGATTGAGAGCTTTTTTGTTTCGGAACTATCTACAATTTGTCGCAGAATAAAATTAGCCCACAGATTGTACTGATTCAACGGATTTACACGGATAAATTTAAAGAAAAATCAGTGTAAATCTGTTTTATCTGTTCTATCAGTGGTCTAATTTTGTCTTGCGACAAATAGTAGATAATTCCGTTTTGTTTTTATATGAACTGTTAGCAATTAATTACCAACCACAAAAACAGCATTACCAAAAAGTAATTTACCATTTTGCCAGAAACCTCTGAAAACGGGGTCATTTGCTAAATAAACAATTTGTCCTCTGCCTAAATCCTGCGTGCCAAACACTAAAGAATTTTTCAATTTTTCTTGTGCAGTTGAACCCGCAAAACCTGCTAATAAAGATTTCTCTTTAATCACACCTACGTTCCAACCTCCACTAAGGTATTGATAATCAGAAGATTCTAACACTAAACTAAAATAGTTTTTCTCATATCCAAATGCTAACGGATGTGTTGTATCCATCACGACACGATAAATACTTCCTGGAGTTTCTTGGGAAATTGATTCTCTCTCGGCATTACCAAAAATCTTTAATTTCTCTGCGTCAGTCTCTTTTTTCTTCTCCTCTTCTTTATGTTTTAATTCAAAGCCATCCTTTCCTGCCAAAGCATTTAAAGCTCCTTGAACAGCTACTAAACGCCCACCTGCACGTACCCAATCTTTAATTTTACTCAAGGTTTTATCGTCTAAAATTTTACCATAATTCCCATCTGCTAAAATCAATACATCAAATTTTGACAAATCGGTAGTTCCAAAATAGCTTTCTCCTAAAACAGTTGAAGGGTATTCAATTTGCTTGTCAAAGAAATGCCAAGTAGCCCCAAAAGCAGTTGGCGATACGCCATCACCCGATAAAATAGCCACTTTAGGTGGTTTCAGGTAACTAACATAGTCTGAACCAAAATCAGAGCCTTTGGTCATCATGCCCGTAGAAACTGAGAATAAATTTACTTGTAAACGGTCTGCCTCTTCTTTAACGATTTTATCGAATTGGTCGCCTAATTTTTCATTTCCAGTACGAGTAATAACTAATGTTCCTTCGTTAAAAGATTGATTTTCAACTTCAAAGGATTTTGCTGCTGAACGAACTTTAATCCCTTTTTTCAATAATGAAGCTAATAATTTCAATTCGCTAAATGCTTGCCATTTTACTAAATAAGCATAAGGCTTTTCGGCTTTGGCAGATGCAATTGTGAACGTTGGCTTTCCAGCAGGATTAATTCTATCTTTCACCGCAAAAGTATTCAAACCATAAGCGTAAGGGAGCGACCACGAGGTAATATCATACGTTAGAGAATCCTCAACCATCGTTTTGGGTTCTAATAAAATCTTCAAAAATGTTGAACGTGGTTGGTACAAATTAATCACAATGTCTTCAGCATCAACATTAAAAGTAGCATTTTTATCATCTTGGTAACTATAACCAGAAGCCATCATTGCTTTGCCTGCGGTTCCGTATTGGAAATTTTCACGATCTAAAAACGTCAAAAATTCACGTACACGACTTTCGTTTCCTTTTGTTTTGATGACATACGATTTATACTGACCTACTGGAAATTTTTGGGTATTATCAAAAAACTTGATGAATTCTGTAACCGTTTTGTCTGCATTACTCGAAATGGCCTCCATACAAGCAAAAGACGTACTAAAATGGTGGTCAATTCTTTGTTTTAGCGTCAAAGTATCACCGTCTCTTTTGGTAATTCCCAAACCTGCACGCCCCGAACCACCTTGTTCGTAAGTCATACCAAAAGCTCCATTGTAAGTTGGATAAGTATCACCGTAAGATGGATAAAGTAAATCAAAACGCTCTTTTGAGAAATACAACCAACTATTTTTATCAAAATCTCTTTTATTATAATCTCCCAAAATCTTTTGGAATTCTCTTTGCCAAGGCGTAATATCTTCGTGATAAGGTTTGGCAGATGGTGAGAAATAATACGGATTTTCTACTCCTTGCTCATGGAAATCAGCATGAAGATGTGGCATCCATTGACGATACAAAACCATTCGCTCTTGTGTCTCCTTTTGTACTTGCCAAGCCCAATCACGATTCAAATCGAACAAATAATGATTAAATCTTCCTCCAGGCCAAGGTTCATTGTGTTCAATAGCCGACGGAGTTGGATTATACGTTCCTCCCACTTTCTGATTATAAAAATTTACATAACGGTCATATCCATCAGGATTAATGCACGGGTCGAGCATCACCACTGTATTGGCAAGAATATTCTTGGAACGAGCATTTGACGGATTTAATAATTCATAAATCGTAAAGGGAGCTGTGTTTGAACTACAAGATTCATTTCCGTGAACATTATAACTCAACCACGCAATAGCAGGTTGCTTTTTGGTTGGTTTACCTTCCATCAAACCAATTGATTTTAAATTATTGGTTCTGATTTCTTCTAATTGACTAAAATTTTCAGGCGATGCAATGATTGCAACCATCAAAGGGCGACCTTCATTCGTTGAGCCGTATTTGACAATTTTTACCTGCGATGGATGCTTACTGGCAATATATTCGTAATAACTAACCACTTGATGATGACGTAAAAAACGGTCACCTTTTTTAAAATTTAAAAATTCTTCTGGAGTTTGTACGCCAGTTTGGGCAATTAAATTGCTCGATAGAGATAACAAAGTCAGAAGAAAAGATAAAAAAAACAGTTTTGTTTTGGCATTATTTTGCATGATAAATTGGTTATTGTGTTTGTTGAAGATGGTATATTGACTTTTGTACGGAATTCAAAATATTATAACCGTTTGATGTATGGTGTGTGAACAAACATGGATTTTTGATTACTTTTTGGGAACAGGGTCATAACCATGCCCGCCCCAAGGATGACAAGTGGATACACGTTTCATACCCATACGGAAGCCCTTCCAGAATCCCCAAACCTGAATTGCTTCAATCATATATTGAGAACAAGTAGGTGTGTATCTACATGAGTTGGGAAAATATGGAGAAACGATGGCTTGGTAAATTCTGAAAATCGAAATAAATATTTTTGACATATTACTCCTTTTTACGTCGAGGAAAGTTAAAGAAAAACGAGGTAATCATCGGCACAACAAAAATACCAACCGTGATTAGAGAAATGTACATATCAGCGGTTTCACTTTCAAGGAATTTACAAAGAAAATTGTCGTCATAAAAATGACAAAATGCTGATGACGAAAGTTTAACACCCAACACACCAATTACTAAAAAAGCAGCCGTTTCTAAAAATGGATAACGTTCCATTAATTTAACGAAGCCTTGAGCCACAAAACGCATTGCCAAAATACCAATAAAAACCCCAATACAAATGATATATAAATTGTCAGTAAAGGCTACTGCGGCGAATACATTATCTATCGAAAAAGCCAAATCCATCACTTCTACTAATGCAACAGTTGCCCAAAAAGGTCCAAATGCTCCAATCGTTTTTTTGTAAAACCAATTTGTCTTTTTATCAAGGGTATCGTCTTCATGCTGAGGGGTACTTTCGCCTTTAAAATAGTCATAACAAAGGTATAAAAGGTAAAATCCTCCGATGGGTTTCAACCACCAAATTTTCACTAACATTGAGGCAAAAATCAAACTCAAACCTCTAAAAAAATAAGCTCCAAAAATACCATACTTTAACGCTTTTTTTCTTTCTTCTTTCGATAAATCCATGACCATAGTTGCCAAAACAGCCGCATTATCTACCGAAAGTAGGCTTTCAATCAAAATTAAATTGCCAATAATTAAAGCCGCAGCCCCTAAGTCCTCCCCAAAAATTTGATGCAAAAAATCCATATTTAGAATTAAACGTTAAAAAATGTACCTACGAAGATAATAAAGGATGACTACATTATCAGACCCTGTGATTTTAAAATGATATGATATAATGAAATTTTAATATTTTCTCTAAAAATTTTGAGTATAAGCAGTTTTTTGTTCTCTTTGTCAATAAAATCATAAATCTCCATGAAAAGATATTGTTTGACTCTCGACCTAAAAGACAACCCGCAATTAATCTCCGAATACGAAGCTTATCATCAAAACGTCTGGGCTGAAATCCAAAAAAGTATTACGGATTCAGGTATTATTTCTATGCAAATTTATCGTTTACATACTCGAATGATGATGATTATGGAAACAGAGGACAGTTTTAGCTTTGAAAAAAAGGGTCAAATGGATGCTTCAAATCCGAAAGTTCAAGAATGGGAAAATCTCATGTGGAAATATCAACAAGCATTACCCTTTGCCAAAGAAGGCGAAAAATGGATGCTTATGGATAAGATTTTTGAAATATAATCAATTTAAAGCTAAAAGATAACGATAATATATGTTTTCATTAAAAGGTAAATCCGTAATTATTACGGGCGGAGGCTCAGGAATCGGTAGAGCAATTTCATTATTATTTGCAAAACAAGGTGCAATTGTCAACATCATTGAACTTAATGAAGTTGCCGCTGATGAAACCGTTTCCCAAATTATACAAGAAGGTGGTCAAGCAAAATCTTATGCTTGCAATATTGTAAATCAGGGTAAAGTATTAGAAGTATTTCAGCAAATTGGGAAAGTAGATATTTTAGTCAACAATGCAGGAATTGCACACGTAGGAAATATTGAAAATACTTCCGAGGAAGATTTCGACCGCATTTATCAAGTAAATGTAAAAGGTGCTTACAACTGCCTTTTCGTGGCAATCCCAATGATGAAAGAACAAGGCAGTGGCGTTATTTTAAATATGGCTTCAGTAGCATCGAGCGTTGGAATTTCCGACCGTTTTGCCTACTCAATGTCCAAAGGAGCAATTTTAACCATGACTTTATCCGTTGCGAAAGACTACCTAAAAAGTAACATTCGTTGCAATTGTATTTCACCTGCACGTGTACATACCCCTTTTGTGGATGGATTTTTAGCAAAAAACTATCCCGAAAATATTGACGAAATGTTTGATAAACTATCAGCTTCTCAGCCAATTGGACGCATGGGAAAACCCGAAGAAGTGGCACATTTAGCATTATATTTATGCTCGGATGAAGCAGGTTTTGTCACAGGTTGCGACTATCCGATTGATGGAGGATTTACTCGCTTGAATAATTAGTAACACAGACTTCAGTCTGTAAAAATACCACAGACCCCAGTCTGTAAAAGTAACACAGACTTAAAGTCTGTGAAAATTTCAATACAGACTTAAGTCTGTGTTACAATCAAACACATAATCTCAGAACAATGAAAAGACTATTAATTATCACGTCACTGTTTTTTGCAATGACTTCATTTATTCAGGATAAACCCAAAAAGATTGTATTCTTTGGTGATTCTATTACACAAGCAGGTGTACAACCCAAAGGATATATCACTCAGTTTGGTCAAATGCTTGAACAAAAAGGCTTAAAAGATAAATATGAATTAGTTGGAGCAGGAATTGGCGGCAATAAAATTTACGATTTGTACTTACGTTTAGAAGATGACGTTTTGAGCAAAAAACCTGACATCGTTTTTGTTTATGTTGGCGTAAACGATGTTTGGCATAAAGCAACGTCTGGTACAGGCACTGATGCTGACAAATTTGAGAAATTTTATCAAGCATTAATCAATAAAATAAAAGCCAATAACATCACGCTAATTTTGTGTACGCCTGCTGCCATTGGTGAAAAAAATGATGCCAGCAATCAGCAAGATGGCGACTTAAACCAATATAGCAAAATTATCCGAAATTTAGCCTCTAAAAACAACCTTGCTTTATGTGATTTAAGAAAAGAATTTCAAGATTATAACGTAAAAAACAACCCTGAAAATAAAGAAAAAGGGATTTTAACAACTGATAGAGTTCATTTGAACGATTTAGGAAATCAGTTTGTTGCCGAAAAAATGTTACCTTTAATTATCAAATAATATTAAAAAAATCAGATGAAATTATTTAGATTTGGAGCAATTGGAGAAGAAAAACCAGGTATTTGCATCGACGAAAAGATGTATGACGTTTCTTCTTATGTGCAAGATTACAATGAAACTTTTTTTGAAAAAGACGGACTTTCAGCACTCACGGAAACGTTGAAAGATGATAAAATTACTTTAACCGAAATTCCATCGGGTGTACGTATTGCGTCATGCGTGGCTCGTCCTTCAAAAATTGTTTGTATTGGGCTAAACTTTGCAGACCACGCTCGTGAAACTGGGGCAGAAATTCCAAAAGAACCTATTATTTTCTTTAAATCAACTACTGCATTATCGGGGCCAAATGACAATGTTATCATTCCAAAAAATTCAGTAAAAACGGATTGGGAAGTTGAATTAGCTTTTGTAATTAGTAAAAAAGCTCAGTACGTTGAGGAAGAAAATGCGATGGATTATGTGGCTGGATATTGCTTACATAATGACCTTTCGGAGAGAGAATTTCAATTGGAACGTGGTGGAAACTGGAGTAAAGGAAAAGGTTGCGACACGTTTGCACCTCTTGGACCATTTTTAGTTACTAAAGATGAAATTGAAAATGTTAATAATTTAAAAATGTGGCTTAATGTAAACGATAAGCAGTTTCAAATTAGTAATACCGACCAATTAATTTTCAAAATTCCAACGTTGGTTTCTTATTTAAGTCACTTTATGACGCTTCTTCCAGGTGATGTTATCTCCACAGGAACACCTCACGGAGTAGGTTTGGGATTCAAACCACCGATTTATTTAAAAGAAGGTGATGTAATGGAATTGGGTATTGACGGACTTGGAACTCAAAAACAAAAAGCGGTAAATTATAGCAAGTAACACAGACTTTAGTCTGTAAAAGTAACACACACTTCAGTCTGTAAAAGTAACACACACTGAACTCTCTATTTTTTATTACAGACTAAAGTCTGTGTTACTATAATTCCTAAAATATGACAATAGACTCGCATCAACATTTTTGGAAATACAATGCACAAACGCAGGATTGGATAAATGAGGAAATGAGCGTGATTCAGCGTGATTTTTTACCTGCTGATTTAGAACCAATCTTGAAACAAAACAATATTGAAGGCTGTGTGGCAGTTCAAGCCGACCAAAGTGAAGTTGAAACTGATTTTTTATTAGCATTAGCCGAAAAAAATAACTTCATTAAAGGTGTTGTAGGATGGGTTGATTTATTAGCAGACGATGTTTATGAACGTTTGGAACATTATTCTGAATTCGGAATAATTAAAGGCTTCAGACACATTGTTCAAGGCGAAAGTGATTCCGAATTTATGTTAAGACCAAAATTCAAGAATGGAATTACAGAATTGGGAGTTTATGATTTCACGTATGATATTTTGATTTATCATTTTCAATTGGAACAGGCTCTGAATTTAGTTAAGTTATTTCCTGACCAAAAATTTGTAGTTGACCATATTGCCAAACCTGACATAAAATCGGGTGAATATGCTGCATGGCAAACAAATATTAAGAAATTAGCTCTTCATCAAAATGTATATTGCAAAATTTCAGGCATGGTGACAGAGGGAGAATGGAAAGATTGGAAAACGTCCGATTTCAAAATTTATTTGGATACCGTTGTGAAAGCCTTTGGTACAGACAGATTAATGTACGGTTCTGATTGGCCCGTTTGCTTAGTAGCTGGTACTTATGAACAACAATTGAATATTGTCCAAGAATATTTTTCGTCTTTTACAACGTTGGAAAAAAAGAAAATTATGGGTGCAAATGCCGTAAAATTTTATCAATTATAAGGACATAAACCTTACCTCAATACTTACATTAATTATGAATTTAGGACTAAAAGAAAAAGTAATTGTCGTTTCAGGAGGTGCAAAAGGCATTGGCGAAGGCATTTCGGGTGTTTTAGCAACGGAAGGTGCTTACGTTGCCATTGTTGGTAGAAACGAAGCTGACAATTTAAAAGCCATTGAAAAAATACAAGCGGCTGGTGGTCAAGCATGGTCGTTTGTAGCGGAATTATCAGACCCAAATGAATGTGCAAAAGCCATTTCGGAAGTAGTAGAAAAATTTGGAAGAATTGACGGTTTAGTCAACAACGCAGGTGTCAATGATGGTGTTGGTTTGGAAAATGGCAATTACGAAAAATTTGTACAATCATTGCATAGCAACCTCATTCATTATTATTTATTGGCTCATCATGCTTTGCCATATTTGAAAGAATCGAGAGGTGCAATTGTAAATATTGGGTCAAAAACTGCCGAAACGGGTCAAGGTGGGACATCTGCTTATGCAGCTTCAAACGGTGGTAGAAATGCCCTAACTCGTGAATGGGCAGTTGAATTACTCCAATATGGCATTCGTGTAAATGCTGTAATTGTGGCAGAATGTTACACACCATTGTACGACCGCTGGATAAAAACGTTACCAAACCCAGAAGAGACATTGGCTAAAATTACCGATAAAATCCCGTTGGGAAAACGCATGACAACCTCTGAGGAAATTGCCAACATGGTAGTTTTCTTGATGTCAAAACGCTCAAGCCACACTACTGGACAAATCATTTATGTGGATGGAGGTTATACCCATCTCGACCGAGCATTATTGTAGAAAAAAAACTGAGTATTACTAAAACATAACCTTGTTTGATTCGTTCGGGCAAGGTTATTTTATTAGTTTAGAGTATAAAATCTATCAAAAAATGACAAATAATTCCTTTCAAAATCAAGTAGCAATCGTCACAGGTGCTGGAATCGGTATTGGCTTTGAAGTCGCTCGGCAATTATCTTCTTTGGGGGCAAAAGTAGTTTTAAATGATATTGATGACGATTTAGCAAAAATTGCCAGCCAAAAAATCATTGAACAAGGCGGTATTTGTGAAGCTTTTGGCGGAGATATTTGTGAAATAAATGTAATTAATGGAATTATTGCTTTTACCGTTAAAAAATTTGGTCGATTAGATATTTTAATTGCCAATGCGGGCATTACCACTTTCGGCAATTTCTTGGAATATCAACCAGAATCTATGCAAAAACTCTTACAGGTGAATTTATTTGGTACATTTTTCTTAACGCAAGCTGCCACCAAACAAATGGTTTTGCAAGGCAATGGAGGTAGTATTTTGTTAACATCGTCCGTAACTGCCCACCAAGCTCACGAAAATTTAGCCGCTTATGGCATGACCAAAGCAGGAATTGAGCAATTAGCCAAAAATTTAGTAATCGACCTCTCTCCTCATCAAATCAATATTAACACCATTGCACCAGGGGCAACTTTAACTGAAAGAACCCTCCAAGATTCTGAATATATCTCCACATGGTCACGTATTACCCCCACAGGCAGGCCATCAACCGTACAGGATATTGCTAACGCTGCCGTATTTTTGGTATCCCCTTTCTCCAGACAAATTACTGGGCAAAGTTTGGTCATTGACGGCGGTTGGACTTCGGTGGGCGTTTCACCTTATTAATAGTCGATTTTCGATGTTTGTTTATCGATACTCTGAAAAAAAAATGTCACGCTTA
The DNA here is from genome assembly GCF_034931005.1 of Arcicella sp. LKC2W. Classification (NCBI taxonomy): domain Bacteria; kingdom Pseudomonadati; phylum Bacteroidota; class Cytophagia; order Cytophagales; family Flectobacillaceae; genus Arcicella; species Arcicella sp. LKC2W. The sequence continues at coordinate 20,009 of NZ_JAYGIN010000034.1, read as the reverse complement.
AATCGAATAATTCGTCAGTAAAAAATCAAGGGTACAACCTTTTAAACATAATATTACTATTTAACAATCCATGAACATGAAATCCCCTATTTGCAGAATTTCAATTCTTGCGATTTCATCTGCTTTAACGATTACCAACATTGCCATTGCTCAGAAAAAAGCTCCTGTGGTAAAGCCTGTGGTAGTTCGTGAAGACCCTAAAACGGTACTTTCAAAAGCAAAAGAAATTCGTGATAAAACCGCCATCAAAGTTGCTGATGGTTTACAAGTAAGCCTTTGGGCTTCCGATTCTCTCGCTCCAGACCCTGTTGCGATGTCAATTGATGACTGGGGAAAAATTTATTTAATCAGAACCAACCGTCAGAAAAATTCTGAATTTGATATTCGTGGACATCGTGACTGGATGACTGAATCTATCAGTTTCAAAACGGTAGAGGATAGACGTGCCTTTTTAAGAAAAACGTTTTCGGCTGACAAAAGTGATAAAAACGGTTGGTTGAAAGACTTAAATGAAGATGGCGTTCATGATTGGAAAGACTTAAAAGTTGAAAAAGACGAAGTTTGGAGAATTGAAGATAAAAATAACGATGGCGTTGCAGAAACTTCTACGAGAGTTTTAAATGATTTTAACGAAGAAATTTCTGACGTTGCGGGCGGTATTTTAGTCCGTAAAAAAGATGCTTTTATCGGCATTGCTCCAGATGTTTGGCGTTTGAAAGATACCAATGGTGATGGCGTTTATGACCAAAAAAAGTCTATTAGTCACGGTTATGGCGTGCATATTGGTTTTGGTGGACACGGAATGTCGGGCTTAATTGAAGGTCCAGACGGTAGAATTTATTGGAATATCGGTGACATTGGGGCAAATATTACCACTGCCGATGGAAAGAAATTTGAACATCCTAACTCAGGAATTATTGCTCGGTCAAATCCAGATGGAAGTGATTTTGAAATCTTTGCTTCAGGTTTACGAAATACCCACGAATTTGTTTTTGATGATTACGGAAACTTAATTTCATCTGATAATGACGGTGATTACCCTGGAGAAAGTGAGCGTTTAGTTCACGTAGTTCAAGGTTCCGATGCAGGATGGCGTTCAAACTGGCAATACGGTAAATACACCGACCCAAAGAATAACAAATATAATGTTTGGATGAATGAAAAGCTTTTCAAACCACGTTGGGAAGGTCAGGCAGCGTATATCATTCCGCCATTGATGAATTATCATAATGGCCCAACAGGAATGGTTTATAATCCAGGAACGGCTTTGGGAGCAGAATGGAAAAACAAATTCTTCTTGGTGGAATTCGTTGGAACACCTACACGCTCACATATTTGGTCGTTCGGTTTAAAACCAAACGGTGCAACCTTTGAATTAGATGGTGAAAAAGACATCGTTAGCGGTATTTTACCAACGGGAATCAGATTTGGACCAGATGGAGCTTTATATGCTGCCGACTGGATAAATGGTTGGGACGCAAAGAATTATGGTAGAGTTTGGAAAATCGACGTTACAAAAGATAAAAATGATTTAGATGCTATCAGAACTGAAACCAAAAGATTAATTCAGTTGGATTATGCTAAACAAACAACCGATTTGTTATATACTTTGCTTGGCAATGTAGATATGCGTATTCGTCAGAAAGCTCAATTTGAATTGGTTGAAAGAGGTGCCATAGGTTTAGTAGTTTTGAAAAAAGCCATTACTCAAACAGAAAACCAATTAGCAAGAATTCATGGTATTTGGGGTGTTGGACAAATGGCTCGTACCAATAAAACAGTTGCTCCAATTTTGATTGGTTTATTGAATGATAAGGACTCCGAAATTATTGCTCAAGCCGCAAAAATGATTGGGGATGCCAAAATTACAGGGGCAGGTTCAACATTAATTACGCTTCTGAAAAACGATAATCCAAGAGTAAAATTCTTTAGTGCAGAGGCATTAGGAAAAACGGCTCAACAAGATGCCGTTCAGCCTTTGATTGAAATGCTTTCGTCAAATAATGATACCGATTTGTATTTGAGACACGCAGGGGTTTTGGCTTTATCGAAAATTGGAAAAGTTGAGCCAATGTTGGCATTAGCCAATAACTCAAGCAAGGCTTTGAGAACGGCAGCTGTTTTGGTATTGAGAAGATTAGGCAATCCTAATATCACTACATTCTTGAAAGACCAAGATGAATATATTGTTACAGAAGCCGCTCGTGGCATTAATGATGATTTGTCTATTTCGGCAGCATTACCTGCTTTGGCATCTGTATTAAATGAAAAAAGATTTACGGCTGAGCCACTTTTACGAAGAGCTATCAATGCAGCATTGAGAGTAGGCGGTGAGAAAGAATTAGATGCTTTGATTGCTTTTTCAACCAGAACAGATATTGACGACAATATTAAATCTGAAGCAATTGCCACATTAGGAACTTGGGTAAATCCGTCTGAAACTGACAGAGTTGACGGGCGTTATCGTGGCATTATCAAACGTGATGTGGCTTTGGTGAAAGCTAAAATCAAACCTCATGTTAGTAATTTCTTGAAAGAAACAAATCCAGAAACAATCATTGCAATGGCTGGTTTAATTTCAGAATTGAACATGACAGAAGCGACAGAACAATTAGCAAAAATATATGCAGAAAGTTCAAATGATAAAGTTAAAGTAGCAATACTTCCTGCCCTTAATCAATTGAAATACAAAGGAATGGAAGAAGTTATCAAAAGTGGAATGGACGACAAAACGGAAACCGTAAGAACAACTTCTATTGGACTTTTGAATAATAATAATGTTTCTAAAGAGAGTTTGCCTGTTTTGGTAAGTACCATTTTTACCAAAGGTGGCATTAAAGAACAGCAACAACTTTTGACGGTTTTGGGTAAAATGGAAGCCGACAAAACAAAAGTAATTTTGTCTGATTTGATTGAGCAATTGAAAAACAATAAAATTTCACCAAGTCTTTCTTTAGAATTAAAAGAAACAGTTGATGCTTCTGGAATTGAAGAATTAAAAGCAAAAATTGCAGGTTTGAAAAAAGCTGATTCATTCTTGGGTGAATATGCTGAATCATTACACGGTGGCAATAGACAAGAAGGCAAAAACATTTTCAATTACAATAGCACCGCACAATGTGTTCGTTGTCATACCGTCGGCAGTAGCGAAGGTGGTTCTGTTGGTCCTTCATTAACCAAAATCGGAAGCACTTTGACAAGAGAGCAGATTTTACAAGCACTCGTTGAACCAAGTGCGAGACTTTCGCCAGGTTATGGAAGTGTTATTTTAACACTTGTGGATGGACAAGAAGTAAATGGAACATTAGCTAAAGAAACCGCAACGGAATTAACCATTACTACTTCCGATGCTGAACCATTAGTTGTTCCAGTTGGGAGAATCAAGAAAAGAGAAAACGTAGCATCTGGTATGCCTCCAATGGGAAGTTTACTTTCTAAAAGAGAAATTAGAGACGTAGTAGAATATTTGAGTACATTACAATAAAACAGCAATTTCAGTTACAAAAAACGTCGATAAGCTTAATGTTTATCGACGTTTTTTTTGTTGGTAATGGTAGTGGCGAATGGCATTCGCCAAGTTCAATTTGAGCGTTGGCGAATACTATTCGCCACTACCATCTGATTACCTTTTTCCCGTAAAAAAAGTATAAGTTCCAATAGCGTAATATTGAAGCGTTGAACCATGCGTACCACCTTCGCTTGTAAAAAGATTCACTTTCCCTCCTTTTGCTTTCATGGCTTTTTCAGCAGTAACAGAATTGGAATAAAAAACCTGTTGGTCTGCATCACCATGATATAATTGTGTTTCTGTTTTGGGAGCCCAATCAAACACGTCATTGTCTTTTACTGCATTCAAAAATGGAGTATCAGTTCCGTCATTGACTGCTTTTTTGAAAGACTCATTTATTGCTAAATTAAAACTAATATTGACATTAGCATTGTTTCCATTCGCTTGAATATCAGTAGCATAAGGCTCTTTAAAATAGGTATTCATCATCCGATTTAAACCATAAACTCGGTTATACGTTTGAGTAACCCAAATATACAATTGATTGTATTCTGGAATGGCATGGGTTGTAGTGTTATACAAATCTTTCATGAACTGAGATTTATTGTAAGCCCCTGCACCACAAGAAGATGCGACTAAATTAAACTCCGTTGGAAATTGTTCTTCTATCTTTTTTTGCAAAGACATTGTGGCAAAACCACCTTGAGAATAACCCGTAATCATCAGTTTTTTATTCCAATTTATCTTTTCATTTGCCAAAAACTCAGATGCAGCTCTAATCATATCCAAACTCGCTTGTGCTAAGCTTTCACGGTGTTCGTAAGGGTGTTGAATACTTTTTGACACGCCATAACCAATGTAATCTGGACAAGCAATAATGTACCCATTTGAGCCAAAAATCGACGCAATCGAATATGCTTCGCTACTTGGTTGATAATTTGACGGTGCTTGAGTATCGGTTCTGATTGTTCCGTGTTGTTGGCTAATCATCGGCAATGCCTCCGTAGCTGATGGAATAATTAACGCACCAGAGGCTTGAATCTCTGTTCCATCAATATTCTTCGTTTTGTAGATGATTTTGTAAGCCTTGATGTTGTATTTCAACAAAGAATTTACAAAAATAGTCACGGCTGGACTACTTAAACCTCCGCCTAACCCATCTGCACGAGACTGTAATGCACTTTTTGAATATTCTCCAATCAAGGAACTGCTCACCAAATATTTATTCGCTTGAGGAGTTGGGTCGGAAGTTGATGAATTTCCGCACCCATTCAGAAGAAAAAATAATACAGGAAGAATAAGGTAATAAATTTTGAATCTGTTATGAGTTGATGTCATTTTTGTTATATTTTGGTACTTGTGTTTAACGATATTTTTACAAAATTTGTACATTTTAACATGAATAATTAAAGTGAACTTTCACAAAAATAAGGTATTAAAATGACTATTCTTGAAGCCTCCAAAAAACATTTACCTCAAATATTACGTCTATACGCAGAAGTTTTAGACAAAGGAGAAGTCCTCACGGCTGATGATGCAGCAATAATCTTCGATAAAATATCAAGCTATCCTAACTATAAAATTTATGTGGTTGAAATTGATAATCAAGTAGTTGGCACGTTTGCCTTACTAATTATGGACAATCTTGCTCATCTTGGCACGCCTTCGGGTATTGTTGAAGATGTTGTCGTTTCTGAAAAGTTTCAAGGAAATAGTATTGGAAAAAAAATGATGACTTTTGCCATTGAAAAATGTCGCCAATTGGGTTGTTATAAAATGGTACTATCCAGCAATTTGAAACGAGTAGAAGCTCATCAATTTTATGAGAATTTAGGTTTTGAAAAACATGGTTTTAGTTATCGAATCAATTTATAAAATTGATAGCGAGTAAAAAATATTTTATTATTTCTTTCAATAATTATAAATACAGGATACTATTTATTGTTTAAAAATCTATATTTACGACATGATGCAATCGGTTTAAATCAACCAAAAACAATCCGACAATTATATGAGTTCAGAAAAAAATGATTCTATTTCAAGAAGGAAATTTCTTGATTTAAGTTCAAAAGGGATTTTGGGAAGTGCCGCCATTATTAGCGGATTTCCAACTATTTTACCAGCATCCGTTTTTGGTAAAAACGCACCAAGCAATCGAATAAATATCGGTGCAATTGGTGTTGGGAGAATCTCTCGTGGACATGATATGCCTGGAGTTTGGAAATATGACAATGCCCAAATTACGGCAGTTTGCGATTTGGATAGTAATCGGGTTACGGCAGCTCAAAACTTAGTAAATGAATATTACACCAAGAAAACAGGCAAAGATTTCAAAGGGGTAAAAGGCTATGACCATTATCAAGATTTATTGGCAAACAAAGATATTGATGCCGTTTTGGTAAGTACGCCCGACCACTGGCACGCTCCAATCGTGATTCATGCAGTTGGTGCAGGCAAAGACGTTTATATGCAAAAACCCGCTTCCTTAACAATTGCTGAAGGAAGAATGATGTCAGATGCCGTAAAAGCATCAGGGAGAATTGTACAAGTGGGTAGCCAACAACGTTCAGCATATCAATTTAGATATGCCGCAGAATTAGTACGAAACGGTAGAATTGGCAAGCTTCAACGGGTATATGTTGGCTTACCTGGCGACCCCTCTGGTGATGAAGAACCACAAATGCCAATTCCTAAAAATCTCAATTACGATATGTGGTTAGGCACTACGCCAGACGTTTATTATACCGAAAAACGGGTGCATCCTCATGCAGGTTTTGACCGCCCAGGTTGGTTGCGTTGTGAGCAATTCGGTGCAGGAATGATAACGGGTTGGGGAGCCCATCACATAGATTCTGCTCACTGGGCAATGAATACCGAATATACAGGCCCCGTTGAAATTTGGGGAAAAGCAGATTTCCCGAAAAGTGGCTTATGGAATGTTCATGGAATTTTCAGAACGGAAGCCATGTACGAAAATGGTGTACAAATGACGGTGAGCAATGAAATTCCAAATGGAATTCGTTTTGAAGGAACGGAGGGTTGGATTTTTGTTTCTCGTGGTGATTCAGCCGTTACCACCAGTGACCCAATCGCTAAACAAAATGCAGCGAAGAAATTAGATGCCAGCGACCCGAAATTATTAACATCGGTGATTGGACCAAACGAAATTCATTTGCGCGAAAGTAACGACCATCATGGCAATTGGCTTGACAGTATCGTTACCCGACGAGAACCCCTCGCTCCTGCCGAAATCGGTCATCGTTCATGTTCTGCCTGTTTATTGCATCATGCTGCCATGAAATTGAACCGCAAACTTTATTGGAATCCGAAAACAGAAAGGTTCAAAAATGATGAAGAAGCCAACAAATTATTAGCTCGTGAACAAAGAGCTCCGTATGCTATCAAATTAGCAAAACCTTCAAAGAAAAAGTAATATTTTCATTCCAACATAATGACACAATTTTCAATTAAAATGACTTTGGGATTATCCATACTTTCAACAGTTGGATATTCCCAAACCTCAAAAGACTTTAAGTTAATTACGCTCGACCCTGGTCATTTTCATGCGGCTTTGGTACAAAAAAGTATGTATCCAGAAGTTAGTCCGCTGGTACACGTGTATGCTCCTACGGGTGCGGATGTTAATTTTCATTTAGACAGAATTAATTCTTATAATAATCGAAAAGAACAACCAACCAATTGGCAAGAAAAAGTATATACAGATAGCGATTATTTTCAAAAAATGTTAGCTGAAAAAGCTGGAAACATTGTAGTAATTGCAGGAAATAATCGAATAAAGTCTGATTATCTTGAAAAATCTGTCAACGCAGGTTTTAATGTTTTAGCAGATAAACCTATGATTATCAATGGGAAAGACTTTGAAAAACTGAAAAAGACTTTTGCCAATGCTACGAAAAAGAAGGTTTTATTGTACGATATTATGACCGAACGTTATGAAATCAGTACGATGCTACAAAAGGAATTTTCGATGATTTCAGCCGTATTTGGAAAACTTGAAAAAGGTACTTTGGAAAACCCTGCCGTAACCAAAGAAAGCGTTCATCATTTCTATAAATATGTGTCTGGAAGTGTCTTAACTCGTCCATCATGGTTTATGGATGTCAATCAGCAAGGCGAAGGAATTGTAGATGTCACAACCCATTTAGTTGATTTAATTCAGTGGGAGTGCTTCCCAAATCAAATCATTGATTATCAGAAAGATATTAAAATAAATGAAGCTCATCATTGGACAACTGATATGACTTTAAGTCAATTTAAAACCATCACAAAGACACAAACTTTCCCCGATTATTTAAAGAAAGATGTGGTAAATGATACTTTATTAAAGGTGTTTTCAAACGGAGAAATTAATTATCAATTGAAAGGCGTTCATGCAAAAGCATCGGTAATTTGGGCGTTTAAAGCTCCCGAAGGTGGTGGCGATACGCATTATTCAATTATGCGGGGTACAAAAGCAAACTTGATAATTCGTCAAGGAAAAGAGCAAAATTATAAGCCAACATTGTACATTGAGCCTATTATAAACTCCCAACAATATGAAAATGAGTTAATGCAAAGTTTAAAACTCATCCAAGCCAAATTTCAAGGCATAGCATTAAAGAAAAATGCCAAAGGTTGGGAAGTAGAAATCCCCGAAAAATACAAAGAGGGTCACGAAGCACATTTTGGCAGAGTTACCGAAAAGTATTTCGAATATCTCAAAAAAGGCAAATTACCATCATGGGAAGTACCAAACATGATTGCCAAATATTATACAACAACTCAAGCCCTAAAAATGGCTCAAAAAGGTAAAAAACAACATGGAAAATAATCGTCGTAATTTCTTAAAAAATAGCTTAACAGGTGCAGCAGGTATTGTACTTTCACCAAGTATTATTCAAGATATTTCTGCCAAAACAAGTCAGATTGAAGTACCTGCTTTTCTCAAAAATATTGCCCCAAGAATTAAATTTTCAGTGATTGGCATTAATCATAGTCATATTTATGGAATGGTTGAAGCGGTTACTCGTGGTGGTGGCGAATTAGTGGCGGTTTACGCTAAAGAAGCTGATTTATTAGCAAACTTTGTCAAAAAATATCCACAAGTAAAACAGGCAAAAGACGAAAAGGAAATTTTAGAAGACAATTCAATACAATTGATTTTAACGTCTGGAATAGCGAGCGAAAGAGCCAAATTAGGAATTAGAGCAATGAAAAATGGTAAGGATTTCTTATCAGATAAACCAGGTATTACCACACTCGAAGATTTAGCAGAAGTTAGAAAAGTACAAAAAGCAACCAAACGGATTTATTCAATTATGTTTAGCGAGCGTTTTGAAAATAAAGCGACTGTCAAAGCAGGTGAATTGGTAAAATCTGGGGCTATTGGAAAAGTTGTCCAAACGATTGGCATGGGGCCTCATAAAATGAACACCAAAAGTCGTCCTGATTGGTTTTTTGATAAGAATAAATTTGGTGGAATCATCACGGATATTGGTTCGCACCAATGCGACCAGTTTTTGTTTTTTACAGGCTCAACTTCTGCGGAGGTTGTTTCCTCACAAATTGGGAATGTGAATCACCCAGAATTTCCACTTTTTGAAGATTTTGGTGATTTAATGTTGAGAGGAGATAAAGGAACTGGTTATATTCGGGTGGATTGGTTTACGCCAGACGGACTCAAAACTTGGGGAGACGGCAGATTAACTATCTTAGGGACAGAAGGTTACATTGAAATTCGCAAAAATATCGACATCGCCAATCGTGATACAGGCAATAATTTATACTTGGTAAATAACAAAGAAACCAAATTTATTGATTGTAATGCTGAAATACTACCTTTCGGGGGACAATTGGTTGATGATATTGTAAACAGAACCGAAACGGCAATGTCGCAAGACCATTGTTTTTTAGCAACAGAACTATCGCTGAAAGCTCAAAAATTTGCTAAAAAATTAGCGTTAAAGTAAGAATAAATGTCAGCCTAATATTCCTCTTTAAAATGCGAAAAACCAACTTTTAGGAGCTGGTTTTTCGCATTTTAAAGCACAAAATTTATCGGAATTATCTACTATTTGTCGCAAGACAAAATTAGACCACGGATAAAACAGATTTACACTGATTTTCTTTAAATTTATACATGTAAATCCGTTGAATCAGTACAATCTGTGGTCTAATTTTATTCTGCGACAAATTGTAGATAGTTCCGAAATTTATTTATAAGCGTCAATGGTTTGTATTGTTCCGTCAGGATTGTATTTCAATTCTGTAACTTTTACATTTCGTAAATGAGTTTGACCAGACAATTGAACATCATGGTAAAACAAATACCACTTCCCTCCTTTTTGGATAATGGAATGGTGGCTCGTCCAGCCTTGTACAGGTTTTAGCACCACTCCTTTATAGGTAAAAGGGCCATAAGGATTGTCAGCAATGGCGTAACAAATATTATGAGTGTCGCCCGTAGAATAAGAAAAATAATATTTCCCTCTGTACTTATGCACCCAAGCAGCTTCAAAAAATCGTTTATCGTTATCGGATTCTTTGAACACGTTGCCCTTTTCATCGACAATTTTAATTTCCTTAACCTCCTCCGAAAACTCTTTCATATTCGCTGACAACTTGGCTATTCTTGGTAAATGAGCAAGTTCATTTTTCTTTGCCATTTCAGCATTTTCAAGATATTGATTGTCTTTCCATCGTTGCAATTGTCCTCCAGAAATTCCTCCAAAATACAAATAATAGCTATCATCGCTATCTTTAAAAACGGCGGGGTCAATACTATAACTTCCTTTAATTGGGGTAGCTTCTGCTTTGAAAGGTCCAATAGGTTTTTTACTACTTGCCACACCAATTCTAAAAATATCGTCCTTATCTTTTACAGGAAAATACAAATAATATATACCCTTTTTTGCGGTGGCATCAGGAGCCCAAAGTTGTCGTTTTGCCCAAGGAATATCTTTAATTGACAGAGCAACGCCATTATCTTTCACTTTTCCACCAATGTTATCCATTGACAAAATCCGAAAATCCTTCATATCAAAATGATTTCCATCTGCATCAGCTTTCACCCCTGATTCTATGTCATGTGAAGGATAAATATAGATTTTACCATTAAAAACATGAGCAGAAGGGTCAGCAGTATAAATATGAGAAACTAAAGGCTGAGAAATTGGCTTTTTTTCTACATTTTGAGCATCTATTGTGTTGGATAACGACGCTAATACCGCAAAAACTGATAAATGACGATTCTTCATGAATAAATTTTATTTTTGTAAATGATTGAAACAAGGAACCTACTTCGTTATTTCCCCAAAATAAATTTCGGGGCTACAAAATTTCCCGAGCCTATGCCTCTTTTGAGGACAAATTATAAAGTATCAAAGTAGAGATAAGTACAATGACAAATTAAGAATCACGATTATCAATGGTTTCTTGGATTTCAAAAAAGTGTTTTATTTTGCCCTATTACTTACTTCGGTTATCCCTCTTAGAATCCAATTGAATTTCCACCATCAACAGGTAACGAAGCTCCTGTAATGTAACCCGCACCTTCAGAAGCCAAGAAAACGGCTGCCCAACCAATATCGGCAGGTTTACCAAATTTTGCCATTGGTGTACGGTTCAAAGCTCTATTCATACGGTCAGGGTCGCTACCCATAGCGGTTTTCATCATGCTTGTTTCGATAAAACCTGGGGCAATAGCATTGATTCTAACATTGAATTTTGAAAACTCCGAAGCCAATACTTTTACCATTCCTTCTACGCCCGATTTTGAAGCTGCATAAGCAACCACACGGTCAATTCCGTAATAAGCCGCCATTGATGAAATCATGATGATAGAACCACTTTGGCGAGCAACCATTCCTTTGGCAACAGCACGAGTCAAAGCAAAAACTGCACTAAGGTTTGTATGAATAATTTTGCTAAAATCCTCATCAGTTACCTCTAATGCAGGTTTTTTCATGTTAATACCTGCATTATTCACCAAAATATCAATAGTTCCAAATCGGCTTTCAATTTCGGCAACTAAACCTTCTAATTTTTCTAATTCGGTAACATCATTCACTACATAATGAGCATTTTTGCCCAATTTATCGATTGCTTCTTTCAAAGCAAATTCTCTTCTTCCTGTGATAACAACGGTAGCCCCCGAAGCCACCATACATTCTGCGATATCGTAACCAATACCGCTTCCTCCGCCTGTAATTAGAGCAATTTTTCCTTTCAAAGAGAAAATATTAGCAAAAATTGAGTTATTATTTTCTATTGAATCTATGTTATTTACAATGTTGTCCATGTTTATTTTTAATATTTTAATAACTTATTTCAATTGGTAAATTTCTACGATTTTTTTCATTTCTTCCAAAGTTCTCTCTGGCTTAATGAATGGAACAGGAATGGGTTGTTTTGAATGTGTTTGAAAATACAAAACACAGGCATCTCGCCAATTTAAAGCTTCTCGATGTTGTGCAGACAAACGTCCTTTTACATCTTCAAAAACTTCTTCATCAACATTTCCTTTTACTTTCGACCAATCATTTTGAAGTTTTTCAACCTCAGAAACTCCTGAATAATAACGAGTACATAATTCGTCCCAAAGAGTTTTACCTGTCGATAATTTTTGATTCCAAGAAACATGATGAAACCAAAGTAAATATCTCAAATCGCAGGTTTGAGGGTTATTCCATTGATTTTGAACTTCTTTGGCATACAGTCCCAGAGCATTACTTCCATTGGCAGTACGGTCAAAGCCAATCCCCAATGAATCAGCACGGTGATAATAAATAGCTGTCCAGTCAGGTCTGGCACTTTTTTCCAACCAAGGTTCCATGCCAAAATGAATTCCTTGTCCCATGATGTGATGCAAGCCTAATGGATTAGTAAAATTCACATACGTTTCTCTTGACGACAAAAGGATATTTTTAATAATTTTCTGCGAATTTACATCCTTCGTTAAGGTCATTTTTGTCCATTCCTCCGCAATTTGTTCCGAAGAAATCTCGTGATTCCAAGCCAAACGTCCGTAACCATACCAATTTGCTTGCGACATAAAATGCCCCGTCCAATTTCTATCTGAACCAGTATTGGCAACCCCAGCAATTGCCGTTATTGGATAATTATGAACCGAACCATCCACGACTTTTGCCACCGTCGAACCTTTTCCATTTACATAAGTATCTGATTCTAAGACTTCTTTAAAGAGTGATGGTAAAAAAACAAGATTTGTAGAGAAGCCTATATATTCTTGTGTAATTTGAAATTCCATCGCCAAAGGAGTTTTTGGCATCGCCCCAAAAAGCGGATGAAATGGCTCACGTGGCATAAAATCAATAGGGCCATTTTTTACTTGAACAATTACATTCTTTGCAAATTGACCATCCAAAGGTTTAAATTCATTAAAAGCCTCTTTATATCTATCTCCTTTTGGATTTGGGCCGTACACAAATGCACGCCAAATAACTAAACCGTTAAAAGGTTTTACGGCTTCTGCCAACATATTGGCACCGTCGGCGTGCGTTCTACCAAATTCCTGCGGGCCAGGTTCACCTTCCGAATTTGCTTTAACTAAAAAGCCACCAAAATCTGGAATAAAGCTATACACTTCCTTTGCTTTTTCATTCCACCACTGCTTAACTTCTGGTTCGAGTGGGTCAGAATTTTTAAGTTTTCCTAAAATCTTAGGAGATGCAAAATTTATAGACAAAAAAACTTGAATACCATAAGGACGAAATACATCTGCTAAGGCTTTTACTTTCGCTAAATATTCTTTCGTCAAAAATCTCGCACTGGCATTTACATTGTTCAAAACCACCGCATTAATCCCAATTGAAGCATTAGCACGAGCATATTCAATGTATCGTGGGTCAATATTTTCGGGTAATTCGTACCATTTCCAAAGCGAAGAACCTGCATATCCACGTTCAATTGTTCCCAAAACATTATCCCAATGATTCAACATTCGTAGTTGAATTTTAGGTGAACTTGAAAAATTAATGTTTGAAATTGTATTTTCCGTTTGAATTTGTCGCAATAATTCAAAAGAACCATACAAAATTCCTTTATCGTCTTGGGCAGAAATAACGATATTTCCATTTTTCGCCTCTATTCTGAAACCTTCTTTTGGTATAGAATTATCTCTCTGAAAAATGATTCCACCCGACGTTTTTATAGTTTTGGAAAAAGTAACGCCTAATAGCCCCGATAAACCTTTTTTAAGTTCGTTTTCGGCTGTTTGTATGATGGGCGTTGTTGGAAATTGATTCTTAATAAAACCACTAAAACGCTTATATTCAGCAACTTTGTTACTATTTTTCAACAAATCATATTTCAACCAAAGCCGATAACCGTCATCTGCTTTAGCTTGAAATAGTATAACTGTTAAAAATAAAATGATTCCTTTATTGAGTATCGTCTTCATTATTTGGGTATTTAGTGTTTTCATTTTGATGGTTCTTCTAAACTGCGGATAATTCCTAATGCTAAACCTCTCAATTCCGCTAATCCTTTCAAGCGACCGATGGCAGAATATCCAGGATAAGTTTTGCGGTTCGCCTCTCGTTCCTGCAAATCATCCAGCATTTGGTGTCCGTGGTCGGGTCGCATTGGAATATTGAATATCGGTTCTCCACTTTGTTTTCGTCTTTTTTCTTCTAAAACTAATGCTTTGATAACGGCATACATATCAACGTCGCCAGTCAAGTGGTCTGCTTCATGAAAATTGAGTGGATTATCTTCTCTTGTTGTGCTTCGGAGATGTATAAAATGAATTCTATTGCCAAATCGTCGGATTATTTGGGGCAAATCATTATCCTCTCTAACACCCAAAGAACCTGTACAGAAAGTAATCCCATTGGCAGGATGATGATAGGCTTGCATCAACTGAGCTAAATCGTTTTCGGTACTTACCACTCTCGGCAAACCCAACAAAGGCTTCGGTGGGTCATCAGGGTGAATACATAGATTTATGCCCAATTCCTCCGCAATTGGGGCAATTTGTTGAATAAAATAATAAAGGTTTTGCCTTAATTCGGCATCTCCAATATGCTTATAATTATCTAAAAGTCCTTGAAATTTATCTAATTCAAAAGCTTCTTCTGACCCTGGCAAACCCAATAATGCCGTATTTTTTAAGGTATTAATTTCTTCTTGAGACATCGACTCAAATTTCTTTTTTGCCGATTCTTGTACCTCAGTGGTATAATCATTGACCGCATTGGGTCTTTTGAGAATATGTAAATCAAAAATGGCAAAATCTTCCCACACAAAACGCAAAGCCAAAGAGCCATCAGGCATTTGGTAGTTTAGGTTAGTTCTTGACCAATCTAAAACAGGCATGAAATTGTAACAAACTGTTCTGATACCACATTGAGCCAAATTTCTAAGTGATTCTTGGTAATTTGAAATGTATTTTTCACGGCTTGGCAAACCTTTTTTAATATCTTCGTGTACAGGTAAACTTTCAACTACGTCCCATGTTAAAGGTGTAAATTGCTCATTTTCAGCTTGAATAATATTTATTCTTTCTAAAATATCATTCACTTGCCAAACTTCACCGACAGGAATTTGATGCAAAGCACTTACCACACCTGTGCAACCTGCCTGTCGAATATCCATCAGTGAAACGGGGTCATTTGGACCAAACCAACGCATTGTTTCTATCATAATCTTTCACATTTAGTATTAGCAATACAGACTTTAAGCCGTATTACTATAAAAGCAAAAATATCTCTTTTTATAATTATATTTATTTTGAATGTAAATATCAACCTACTTTTCAGCTTTTGCAACCGATTGCATGAAATAAGGTCAATATTTTATCCAAATATTTCATGGTAACTTTTACAAAATAGAATGAACATAAGAAAAGAAGGGGAATTCGATTATTTATCTTAAATTTGATTTTGAACCTGTTTCAGAAAAAACAAATTTTACCATTTTTAGGCAATTAATTTTATACGTATGAGTAAAGAAATCACCATTTATGACATTGCCATTTCCTTAAATATTTCTCCAGCAACTGTAAGTCGAGCATTAAATAATCATGATGCCATCAGTTCAAATACGAAGGCATTAATTAATGCCAAAGCGGAAGAATTGGGCTATCGTTCCAATAAATTTGCCAGCAATTTACGGAAACAAAAAACGAATACAATCGGTGTAATTGTACCAAGATTAAACAGTACCTTGATGTCAACCATATTGGCAGGCATGGAGAAAGTGGCGAATGAAGCGGGCTATAATCTTTTAATTACACAATCTTTAGAGTCTTTCAAAAAAGAAATTTCTAATGTAAAAACCATGTTTAATAGCAGAGTGGACGGTTTAATGGTTTCAGTTTCTTACGATACCGAAGGCTACGAACACTTTAAATCTTTTATTGATAAAAAAATTCCCCTTATTTTCTTCGACCGTACTCTGGATAAATCTGAATGTCTCAACATCGTCATTGATAATATTAAAGGCGGTTATGATGCTACAAAACATCTGCTGGAACAAGGTTGTAAGAATATTATTCATGTGACAGGAAATTTAAAACGGAATGTTTATGCCGACCGTCTGAAAGGCTACAAACAAGCCCTTGAAGAGTTTGAAATGCCTTTTAAAGAGGAGAATGTATTTGTCACAGATTTGACAACTGAGGCAGGAAGAACAGTTGTCAAAGCAATAAAAGAATCTCAAGAAATCATTGATGGAATCTTTGTAACGAATGATTTTTGTGCGGTAACTTGTATGGGCGAACTCAAAAAATTAGGGTATTCTATCCCGAATGATATTGCAATAGTTGGTTTTAATAATGACCCTCTAACTGAAATCATCACACCTTCACTCTCTACAGTTTATTATCCTGGAAAAGAAATGGGTGAAATTGCAGCCAAAAGTATGATAAATCACTTGAATGGATTAATGGATATTGGACACACTAATTATATTGTACTCAAATCGGAATTGATTATTAGGGATTCATCTGAAAGAAAAGTTTGAAAAACTATTTTAAATTTAGTAAAATGCCAACTATCCATTAATCAGATAGTTGGCATTTTATTTAGGCAATTTTTACCACTTGTTGAGCTTTTTCTTTATTGTAATCTACAAATAAATTTATCCAAACAAGTCGAGCAAGACGGAAAAAAATGGGTAATAAAACCACCATTCCAAGCACTACTCCACCCAATACATAATATATTTCAAAATCGAATATCCCGACAAAACCTACAAAACACGTTACCATAAAAGCCACCATAAATGTGTAACTAATGTACATTGAACCTGTAAAATAACCAGGTTCTTTTTCATATCTTTCCCCACAAGAAGGGCATTTTTCGTGCATTTTATCAAATTTTTTCAAATCATAAGCACTACTGACTTGAAAAAAATCACCTTCATGGCAAACGGGACATTTATTATTAAAAATGCTATAAAATTTCGATTCTTTGTACATATCATTATTGAGTTTGATGTACAGATAAAACATCTATTTTATGTCAAAGATTCGGTATTTTTTAACGTTGATATGGTACAATTTACTTATTTTATGAAATTATGAACGAGCAATTACTCTAAATTGGTCTGGCGTTTGACCTGTATCATTCTTAAAAACACGAATAAAATACGAACAATCATGATAACCCAAAGCAAAAGCCATTTCGCAAACCGATAATGTAGTGTGAATTAATAGACGTTTGGCTTCCAAAACAATCCGTTTTCTAATCAATTCTCCTGCCGACTTTCCTGTTGTTTTGTTACAAATAGCATTCAAATAATTGGGCGTAATGTTCAATAAATCAGCATAATCTTTCACAGATTTTAACTTGACAAAATGCTTTTCTATCATTTTTTCAAAACTTCTAATTTTTGAAATATTCAAATCAGAACTACTTCCTTGGTACAAAGGTTTGTAAGCTCTCAATGAATAAAGCAATAAAGATTTCAACTTAACTTTGATAAGTTGCTGATAATGAGCATTTTTCTGTTGAAATTCTAATAATATTTCTTCAAAAATAGCTTGAATTATTTGTGATTCATTTTTATTGAAAACAACAACAGGTAAATCATTATCGCTATTATTAAAGAACGGCAACGTTTGAAGTAATAAAGATTTCTCATCAACTTCGTAAAACTCCTTCTTGAAAAAAAGCGTAAAACCTTTTATATTTTGCAGTTCCCATTCATGCACTTGGCAATCATCCATAAAAAATAACTGATTGGGCTGAATTCCATATTGCTTAAAATCTATGTCATGTGTTCCGCTTCCTTCGGTAATAAAAATAAGATTATAGAAATCGTGCCGATGTGGGAATTTTAAATTATTGGGATTTAAAATATGAATTTCCAATCTCCGAATATCAAAATCCATTGCCACTAACTCAGCACAACGATTAATCTCTTCAATGGAATAACTCGGTATTTTTTTGCTCATGATTTGGAGGAAAGAATTGTACTTTACTTTCCAAAAATACAAGCAAAATAGATTTTATTCCCACATTTCAACTCATAAGTAAGAATAACAAATTAATTAATAATATTAAATATTGTCATCATGACGTAGGGGCGTATCGCATACGCCCAAAAAGTCGAGATGTGGGCGTATGCGATACGCCCCTACACAATATCAATTTATTTATTCCAAATACTTAATTTCAATTTTCTTAAAACTACAAAACAAGAAATTCTGCTCAGTATTGAAGGGCGTGACATGATTTTCTTGAAAACACTTAATTTTACTAAAACTTTCGGACAATTTACTTTCAAGTTCACGTTCGGAATATTGCTTTATTTCAAGTCCACTACACTTGGTTGGTCCATTTTCAGAGAAAGTCCCAATCGTCATAAAACTTGAAACGGCTTGACTGGCGGTTTCTACATAATTCTTAATTTCTTCGGTTGTTGTCAAAAAATGAAAGGCAGCTCTATCATGCCAAACATCATATTTTTCATTTGGCTTAAAATCATTGATGTCTGAAACTATCCACGAAATTTTATCGGCGTTTTCACCCAAACGATTTTTAGCACGTTCCAAAGCATTCGCCGAAATATCCAAAACGGAAATATCCTCAAACCCTTCCTCTAATAAATAATCAACCAATTTGCTATCTCCTCCACCAATATCAATTATTTTGGCAGTTTTGGGTAATTGATAGCTTTTAATTAAATCAATTGATGTGGTTGGTACGTCTTGCGTCCAACTAACTTCATGGGATTGTTTTGTGGTAAAAACAGTTTCCCAATGAGCTTTTAATGAATTTTCCATAATTAATGAGGGAGTTTATCTCTAAAATATCCGTAAGTCCAAGTTCCTGCTAAAGCACTTAAAAAAGTAATAAAAACCACAAAGAATCCACTTCCGATTTGTGCGAACAATGGGCCAGGACAAGCTCCAGTGATTGCCCAACCGAGTCCAAAAATTAATCCTCCATAAATCTGACCTTTATTAAAAGTCTTATCATGAAATATTACCTTCTCTCCAGTCAACGTTTTGATATTCAATTTCTTAATCAAGAAAACCGAAATTATCCCTACTATTACCGCCGTGCCAATGACACCGTACATAAAGAAGGATTGTAACCGAAACATTTCTTGGATTCTAAACCATGAAATGATTTCTGCTTTTACAAAGACAATTCCGAACAACATTCCCACAAAGGCATATTTAAGATTTGACCACAAACTTTCCTTTTTGATTTGTTCGTTGGGAGCTTCACATTCAAGTGGATGTTCTATTTGTATATTTTTCATGTTAAAACAATTTAAAAATTAATGGTAAAAGAAGATTTGTCATTACAAAACCGCCAATCATGAAACAACAAGTAGCAATAATTGATGGAATTTGCAAATTTGAAATACCCATAATGGCATGACCCGAAGTACATCCGCCTGCATAACGAGTACCAAAACCAACCATAAAACCGCCAATTACAAAGAAAATCAAGCCTTTTAATGTAAAAATATTCTCTACGCTAAATAAATCTTGGGGCATTAAGTGACTAAAATCTGTAATGCCAAGTGCTTTTAAGTCTGCTATTGTGGCAGGATTAACAACAATTTCATCTGGATTCGACAAGAAATTAGTAGCGACAAAACCACCAATTAACACACCAAAAACAAAAAAAAGATTCCATGCTTCTTTCTTCCAATCGTATTTAAAAAATGGAATGTTGGCAGGTAAACAAGCCGCACAAATGTGTCTGAGACTTGATGAAATACCAAATGATTTATTACCAATGAGTAATAATGTGGGGACGGTAAGCCCAATGAGGACTCCCGCAAAAGCCCAATGCCAAGGTTGGCGAATTAATTCTAACATTTTTAGTGGGGATTTTTAATTGGTTATTGGTTATTGGTTATTGGTTATTGGTTAATTGGTTATTGGTTAATTGGTTAATTGTGTCCCGTCCTAAAATAGGTTGACTTTTTTGATTATTTGTAAACTTAGAAAAGTCCAAGTTGTTGTCCAAATTTTTGTTTGTTAATTGTTCTTTCATCGACGTAAATATTCATTTTA
>NZ_JAYGIN010000033.1:0-55008 GCF_034931005.1 Arcicella sp. LKC2W | reverse complement strand
GATTTATCTAAAATTAATTTTCAAAATAATATTCCACTTATTTGGAAATTAATTTTAAATATCCGTAAATTTGGAAAATATAACGATAGAATGATTCAATTTTAATAAAACAAGTTGGTATTTATCTGTTATTCTTTAAACTCCATTAAAAAACATATTAGGATGAAAAAACTTTTACAAGTAATTGGTTTTGCCGTTTTGGCAATTGGTGTCAATCAGAATATTCAAGCACAAGGTTGTGTGGCTGTTCGCCAAATGGGTGGACTAACAGGGCTTTCTTCGTCGTCGTACAATCTTGCCAAAGGAGAAATTCAAGTGGGAGCGAATTATCGTTATTTTCATTCTTTTCGTCATTTTGTGGGTACTGAAGAACAACCTCAACGCCAAGAATTAGGCACTGCTGTTAATATATATTCACACGCCGTTGATTTAAATTTTACCTATGGAATTTCTGACCGTTTGTCTGCTTACATAACCCTTCCATACGTTGATAATGAGCGTTCACAGACTCTGGTACTTAACCAAGATGCCGTTTCAAAAGCAAGAACTCGTTATAGTGTTTACGCCAAAGGAATGGCAGATGTGCGTTTTGGGGCAAATTACTGGTTGAAAAATCCCCAAAAAGCAAGCAAAGGAAACTTAAGTCTTGGTTTGGGTATCAAATTGGCAACGGGTAGTTACACCGAAATAGATGATGCTTTACAAACTGATGGAACAAAGAAAAGTGCCGTAATGGATCAAGCTATTCAACCTGGTGACGGCGGAGTAGGTTTTTCAATTGAATTACAGGGTTTCAAGGCGATTTATAAAAATATTTACGGTTTTGCGAATGGATATTATATGTTTAGTCCGAGAGAAGCGAACGGAACATTCAAATCTGCGGCAAGAACAGGTTTGGAAGGATACGAAATTTATGCTTCCCCAGACCAATATTTTGGTAGAGCTGGTTTCATGATGCCAATTGGTAAAAAACAAAATTTAACTGTTTCATTGGCAGGACGATTTGAAGGAATCCCGGCGTATGATGCCTTTGGTGGACAGGTTGCGTATCGTCGTCCAGGTTATGTTATTGCTATCGAACCAGGCATTACATACCGTAAAGGACAACATACCTTTACCTTATTTGTGCCAAAAAATATGGTGAGAAACCGTATTCAAAGTGCGGCTGATATTGCAAACCAAAACTTACAAAATAGTGTGATTACAGACCCTACAAAATATGTTCACGTACAGGGTGATGCTGCTTTTGCCGATTATTCAATCAACATTGGATATGCGTTCAGAATTGGAAAGAAAACAACAACTCCTGAGTGGAAAGGAGGTTTAGACAAATAATTAAAGATTGGGTAATATACTAAAATGGACTTTCGATAGATAGTCCTTTTTTTATGAATTAGCAATACAGAAGTTGTTTTGTATTAAGTTGTCAATGCTATTTTTTTCTAATGTGCTTATAATGAGATAGTTGAATTGCAAAAAAAGCGTTGATAATAGAAAAATACTATCAATGGTTAACCACTTGAAAATTTATTTCGTTTGTTGAATTCTTTACAATCCAGAACTAATATTTATGAAAATGATATTCCGCCATTTATCTTTTCTTATCATTCCATTTTTATTGATATTTTCTTCGATTTTATCTCAAAATAAAATCGAAGAAAAACAGAAAAATAGTCAAGACATAGCTATAAAATGGGCAAAAAAAACGCTGGAATTTATTAATGAACAACCCAATAAATCACCAACATTTATTTCCAGAACGCTCGCCTACACGGGAATTGTCATGTACGAATCAGTTGTGAATAGTAGTGATAAATATCAGTCTATTGCCCCACAAATTAATGGTTTAGGAGCTTTACCGAAGCCAGAAATTGGTAAAAAATACGATTGGGAAATTGTGCTAAATGCGGGTCAGTCGAAGATTCTTAGATTATTGTGGCAACCGTTAAAATCTGATTATAATAGGATTTCGGGGCGTTTGTCTATTTCAAAATTAGATTCTTTAGAAATTGCCATTTTACGCCAAAGAGAATGTTTTGTGGAAGATTCCGCCACTATAAATAGGTCTATAAAATTCGGAAAAACGATTGCTGATTATATTTATCGTTGGTCAATGACAGACGGAGGACACGAGATGAATTATCAAAATTTTGACCCGAATTACAAATTCCCCAAAGGAGAAGGATATTGGATTCCACCACTAAAAGGGCAATCTCCCGTTTTAATGCCTTTGCATCCATATTGGGGCAAAAATCGGACGTTTGTTAAAGCAAATAGTGATTTAGAAATCGCCAAAATAATTCCTTATTCAAAAGACACCACATCGGCTTGCTACAAACAATTTAAGCAGGTTTATGATATTCAGAAAAAACTCACGCAGGAACAAAAAGAAATTGCAAATTGGTGGGGAGACGACCCCGCTTTTACAACTGCTCCTTCTGGGCATTCGTACTGGCTCGCCATGACAATCCTAAAAACTCAAAAGTCGGATTTGATGGTTTCAGCAATGGTTTTTGCAAAAGTTGGAATGGCGTGTGCAGAGGCTTTTATCAACTGTTGGAAAAATAAATACACGTATCATTCTGAAAGACCTGCGGAATATATCAAAGCGAATATTGATAAAAAATTCGTACAATATTGGCCAGAACCTCCATTTCCAGGATTTCCTTCGGGACATTCTACCCAAATGGCAGCGACTTCTGAAGTTTTAATTGGTGTGTTTGGAGATAATATTTACCTTGAGGATAATATGTATCAAAGCAGAGCAAAAGACGAAATAAGAAAAGTAGAATATAAGAATAGACGTTTTAGGACAATTTCCGAAATAGCAGAAGAATGTGGTATTTCAAGGCTTTACGGGGGAATTCACACCATGCAAGATAATTTGGTTGGGTTAGAAGAAGGAAAAAAAATAGGTAAAAATATCAATCGTATTCATTGGAAAAGATAAAAAATCATAATCCAATTAGGGTTTTTTATCTTTCCTGTTCATCGTGTGATTTAAGCAACTACGAATGTTTAAATTTTCAAAGGTTTCTTAAAATACTCCTTCAAGGTTGGTTACATCAGCATTTATGGCTATAAAGTTATCTGAAAAGGATTAGCATTTCTACCAATTTTAGAAGCAATTAAAGAATGGCAGTCGTGCTTTCTGTTATAAATTAATTGAAACTCACTCTTGAAGTTTAGCGAAATAAATACGCAACGATAAAGGGTTTTTTGCAAGACAAACGATAGATTGAACTGATTATTCTAATTCGGAACTATCTACAATTTGTCGCAGAATAAAATTAGCCCACAGATTGTACTGATTCAACGGATTTACACGGATAAATTTAAAGAAAAATCAGTGTAAATCTGTTTTATCTGTTCTATCCGTGGGCTAATTTTGTCTTGCGACAATTAGTAGATAATTCCGTTCTAATTTTCGCTGATTTTATCTTTGTAAATCTGTAAAGTCAGTTCAATCTGTGGTCTAAATTTGTCGCAGACAAATAGTTTATAGTTTTGAAGAAACAGCCGTAAATCATTTTATGGAACACTTTACTCATGGCTTACGACTGGTGAAATATAATTAAAATAGATAATGGTAAATCATAATTATCAGAATCAGTCGAATCAATAAATTAAGAAAATATCCTTCTATTATCAAGACAATTTCGGGGAATTTCATAAATTCAAATTTTACGAATTAGTTTTTGATTTTTTCAAAAAATAGATTCTTAATTCTATCAGAGCTTATCTTAAACCCCGTGATTTTTTCTTGCTTATTACGAACGAACTGAATGCTCCCAAGATTTCTTGAATTACTTAGAAACAAATTCAACTGAATAGGGGTAAGGTTTATGATGGGTTGATTTTTATTGCTCGTGAAAAGCCCCTTTTCATTGTTAGATATTGTGTAGGTTGCTTTTAACGCATGACTATAAAATGTGCCTGTAAACTCGCTTAAATCAGCGATTGATTGGTTGATGGGATTGTATGATTCATATAGATATTCATCGCTTTCACCTGAAGTATAAATCATTTTCATTTTGCCATTCTCTCGACGAAATTTTACCATAATAACATCGTCACCATCAATCACCATTTGGAAACTATTCTCTGATATTGGTATTAATTTGTTTTCCTCATTACTACCTAAAGATTGAAAGTGTAAAGTATCATTTTTTACATAAACTCTAAGAGCTGACATTCTTTCATTGTCCCAATAAAAGCCACTGTATGCACCTAATTGTTGAGGTGTCATTTTGATAGTTTTTATCTTACCGAAGTCAATAGTTGGAGGCTCTGGAAATATATTGCCAAGTATTTCTAAAGCCATATTCATAGCAAGGATACCATTATATCTGTTGTTATTGCCTAATACAAACGAAATGGTTTTTTGATTCGGGAATATGAATATATTGCTACTAAAACCGCTTTCTAAGCCATACGTCCATATTTTGGGAATACCTCTTTCCGAATGTAAATATTGTTGACCATACAACAATCTTCCTAAAGTTGGATTAAAAGTAGTTTTGTCATCATTTAAGGTAACTGGCGAATATAGTTTTTCTATCAATTTTTTGCTGCCTACTTTGGGATTCTCAAAATTAAGATACCAACGGTTCAAATCTGCCACTGAAGTATATAAATTGGTAGTTCCTACAATGGAGTAATTGATGTCATTTTTTTTGAATCTATTATTTGTGGTTTGGTACGAGATAGCTACATTGGGTATTATCATTTCAGAATCATCACAAAACAACGTATTGGTCATTTTTAAAGGTTGAAATATATGTTTCTCAGAAAACTCAGCAAGCGTTTGACCCGTAACTTGTTTTATTACTTCAGCTAATAAAATAAGCCCAGAAGAAGTGTGAGAAAACTTTGTACCTGTTTCATAGTCCAATTCCTTTTGCTGGAAAATCAAATCTAAAGCATCTTTTTTTGTAAAAACATCTTTTCCTCTCCAACCTGCAATTTCCTTTAAAGCCCAAAAGTCGTGTATTCCACTGGATTGGCTCAGTAGATGTTTGATGGTAATTTTATGTCCAAAATCAGGTAATTCTGGAATATATTTTCTTACCTCATCAGATAGAGATAATTTTCCTTGTTCTTCCAGCAATAAAATGGCAAAGGCTGTAAATTGCTTAGACATAGCCCCAATTTGAAATTTAGTATCAGTATTGATGGGAATTTCGTTGGTAATATCGGCACTCCCGAAGCCTTTTAAATAAACGATTTTACCATCTTTTATTAGACCAGCCGCTACACCCAATTTGGCAGTAGAATTATCCCATTCAGAGAATACTTTATCCAAGTTTTTTAGGGTTGCTTGCGGAATAGCAAATTTGTTCTTTTCTATAAGCATGATAATTTCAGAAGCCATTTTCGCTCCTGCACTTGGGTCTTGTCCCGTAACAAACCGCCCATCTACCACATAAAAACCTTCCCCCAATTTATCCGCTTGTACAAAATTGCCTCCATTATCTTTTATGGCTTGGTCAATAGAAAAAGGAAATGTTTTGTAATAATCGTCTGTTTTATCTTCAAATTTATCTGCGAAGCCTGTTATTTTTATGCCTTTATAAAGTGATTTTCCATTTTCATCTTTTAAGTATGCCAAGCCTGCTGTACCGTGGCAAATTGCAGAAACCACCCCGTTGTTTGCATATATTTTCCTTGCAAGGTCTTGAATGAGTTTGTTTTCTGCTATACCAAACATAGCCGCACCGCCACCTCCATAAAAAATGGCACTATAATTTTCTGAAACAACCTTATTTGGCTTCATCGTATTTTTGAGTTTATTCATAAAAAAATTATCATACAGGTATTTTTTATGAATACTATCTGAAGTATTGATGTAACCAATAGGCACAGTTCCGCCATTGGGACTTACAAAATCTACTGTAAATCCTGATTTTGTAAAAATATCAAACGGAACTGCAATCTCACCAAAATGATTAGATGTTCTAATATTAGTAGTTCCATAATACGCTTGATTAGAAACTACAAACAGAATTTTGTTTTGTGAAAAAATGGCGGCTGAGAAGAAATTGGAAAAAATGACTGTCAACAGTAGCAACCTCAACCTTGAAATTATTGTGTACATATTTGCTTTTTTTTAATTTTAAATATGTGCAAATATGAGGTAAGGAAATGGCTTGAAAGTCTTATTTTATGGTATAGGAGTTCGGGGTTATAAAACTGTACTTATTTGAGTGACATTTTTTGGTATTCATTGGGCGTTTTGCCTGTTATTTTCTTAAATGTGCTAAAAAAAGTGGATTTTGAACTAAAACCACTATCATATCCGATACCTTCAACGGTCAGGTTGCTTTCTATTTCCAATAACTCTTTTGCTTTTTCAATCCTATACTCATTAATGAGATTAGTAAACGATTTGCCAAGCATGACATTCAAATATTGAGATAATACGTGTTTGGATACATTCATTTCTTTTGCGGCTTCTTCAAGTGAAAAATTGGGTTTCAGGTACAATTCTTTCTTAACAAGAATAGAAAGATTTTCTGCAATGTGTGCTATTGTATCATTATCAATTTCTTTGTTTTTATACTTTTCTTTTTCTTGAAAAAAAGTGGACGTTTTACTGTTTTTAAAAAGTAAAAGCAAGCCCATTAAGTACAAAATAAATGTGAAAGATAAAGCCCCAACAATGTATGATGTATAAGCTGCTATATAATAGGCTAACCATATACAAAATGTTCCTGTGTAAATACTAAGATGCCAAATATCTATTTTTTTTATACTGTCTTTTATTTTGACTTTTTTCAGAATGGGTTGGATGTATTTAAAAGATACTACTATATAAATAAACCATTGCCAATAAATAGCTTTTACAATCCATTTAATCCATATAATACGATGGTCAACATAAGAATAAAAAGTGCCTACCACACAAATACCTATTAAAAATGGTAAAATATGAATACCCCAATTAGATTTTTGATTTTCAGAATTAGATTTTAGAAAT
The DNA here is from genome assembly GCF_034931005.1 of Arcicella sp. LKC2W. Lineage (NCBI taxonomy): Bacteria > Pseudomonadati > Bacteroidota > Cytophagia > Cytophagales > Flectobacillaceae > Arcicella > Arcicella sp. LKC2W. The sequence goes on along the minus strand of NZ_JAYGIN010000033.1, from coordinate 48,029 downwards.
AAGTAAAGAAATGGGCCAATCAGTATTAAGGCGGAAAGCCCAATTTGGATATAAATATTTGATAGATTAGGATTAAAGTAGAAGAATACAGATTTTATAACTCGAACACTTAATACCAAAAGTAGTAGTGATAAGAAATAATTTGAGAAAATTTTCTTTTTCGCATTTACGGCAAAATATACTGACAGCAATAGACCATTAAAAGCACCTAATGCACTAAAAAAGAAAAGCAACTGACTTGAGTCTGTCATTATTAAGTCGAATTAATAGTTGTTTAAGTAGGCTAAAGCTAACCAATGATAAAACCTGTCTTAATTGTAATTTTACTTCCCAATTATCTCTTTTCGGTGTGTTATTCCCCAATCAGTCAGGTTATTAATTATGGTTCGTAAGGTCAAACCGTGTTCAGTGAGTTCATACTGAACCGTGATAGGTTGGGTATCTAAAACAGTTCTTTTGATTATTTTATTTACTTCCAATTCTTTCAGTTCTTTGCTCAACATCTTGTTGGAAATACCAATAACATCATTCAAAATGTCTGAAAACCGTCTTTTGTTATAATAACAAATAGAGGAAATAATGGTTATTTTCCATTTGCCACTCAGCACATCCATTGAATCTTGAACTGCCATCATCTTTTTTTTATGTTCTTCTGACTGGAATACACTACATTTCATAATCCTATTTATTTGTTACCTGTGAGTTACTTCGTTACTTGAATGATACTGTTACTTTTAGATACAAAGTTACTAAAATAAATTAACTGAATATACCTTTGCAACTCAAATTTATAAAAAACAAAAGATGAGTAAGTTAGAAAATAAAGTAGCAATCGTTACGGGTGCATCAAAAGGAATTGGTGCGGGTATAGCAAAAGCTTATGCTCAAGCAGGTGCAAAAGTGGTTGTAAATTATGCGTCGAGTAAAGAAGATGCAGAGCAGGTAGTGAAATCTATTACAGAAAATGGCGGAACAGCCATTGCAATCCATGGCGATGTGTCAAAATCATCAGACGTTGCCAGACTGTTTGAAGAAGCCAAAAATGCGTTTGGTACAGTAGATATTTTGGTAAATAATGCAGGCGTTTATCAAGGAGCACCAATTGAAGGAATCACAGAAGAGGGGTTTCATCAGCAATTTAACATCAATGTATTAGGTTCTTTGCTGACTATCAAAGAAGCGGTAGCACAATTTGGAAATGATGGCGGAACAATTATCAACATCAGCTCGGTGGTAAGCACTTTGCCTTTAGCAATGATGTCGATTTACTCAGCGACAAAAGCAGCATTAGATTCTATAACGGTTTCATTATCAAAAGAATTTAGTGGCAGAAATATCCGCATCAACTCTATTTTGCCTGGTGGTGTGCAAACAGAAGGTACTGTAACTGCTGGCATAACAGGTAGCGATATGGAAAAAACGATGATTGCCAATACTCCACTTGGACGCATCGGTCAGCCAGATGATATTGCCAAAGTAGCGGTCTTTCTTGCCTCTGATGATGCCACATGGATTAACGGAGAGAAAATAACGGTTTCTGGGGGAATTTATGGATTTTAATTTTATTAGTTAGCTTAAATTTATTGCCTCGCTCTAAATATATTGAGTTTTCAAAATGGAGAACGATAATTGATTTTAGAACGGGGCTTTTAATCATATTTCTACGATTTTCTCACATAAACAAGGCATCCATTGTTAATTCATTTTGGATACTTGAGGCTGAATATTCGTTGGCTTTTACGCCAAAAGTCGTCAGCATCGTAAGGAAAATAGTCTTTTTTGTCGCTGTTGATTCCTTAAATGATTGTATTTTGTGTCGTAATTTGGCATCGTAATCTTTTGTAATCACAAATTCATTGATTGAAAACTTTATCTCGAATAAATTTATTACTTGATCTCTTCGCTCTATTACCAAATCTATTTGGCTGCCTTTTTTTTCGTCGTCACCTTTTGTTTGCCACGAATAAGTATTACTTGATACACCTCCGATATTCAAAGCCCTTTTTATTTGTGGAACATGAGCAAAACATACTTGTTCAAAGGCAAGCCCCGACCATGTTCTAAAAGCTGGATTATCAATGTTATTCAACCAAATATTAGGTTCATATTTGCCCGCCGTAGCAATAAATCGAAAATAAAATAGGGTGTAAAAATCCGAAATACAATAGACCGATTTTGCTGTTTTTAAGCCAAATTTGGGTAGTTTGGTAATAAAACCGCTTTCTTCCAATTCATTCAACGTTTTTGTCATTGTCCCTCCTGTTGGAATTTTGGTATATTTTACCAATTCATCTCTGGTCAATGACCCTCCTTTTCCAAACAATGTTTTCAATATTAATTCATGTTTTTCAGCCTCTCTGAACAAAGAGGAAAAAATATAACTAAATTCCGTTCTAAGTTTTCCGTCATTTCTAAAACATAAATCTTCAATATTTTGCATCGCACTTTTTCCAGCTTCAACTTGGTCTAAGTAATAAGGAATACCTCCCATGACCATATATAATTGAATGATTTGGTAATGGTCTAAAATGATATTTTTAGAGGAGAAATAATGTTTAGTTTCCCGTAAATCAAATGGTTCTAATTTAATTCTTTCAGTTACACGGTTATATAATCCTCCCGTATTTTTGATTAAGTTGTTAAGCATCCACGATGCCGCTGAGCCACATACAATTAGTAAAACGTCATTTTTGGCACTTGCCCACGAATTCCAGAAAAATTCAAGTCCCATCATAAAGTCAGACTTTTTGGTATCCATCCACGGCATTTCATCAATAAAAATCACCTTTTTCTTTGATGAGTCTAAATTTTCTAATTCTTTAATTAAAAGATTAAACGCTTCCAGCCAATTAGTTGGAATTGTATGCGTAGCAGAAAAGTAACTATTAATAAAAATAGTAAAATTGGTGAGTTGTTGCTTTGTATTACCCTTGGCGAGTCCTGTGGCATAAAAGTCAAAATTGTTTTTGAAGTAGTCTCTTATTAAAAAAGTTTTTCCTACTCTCCTTCTACCATAAACCGCCAAAAATTCAGATTGGGACGAACCCATCAGTTTTTCGATTTTCTGAATTTCTCTAATTCTCCCAATTAATTTCATGTCTCCCAAGTTTTATTATCAGCCAAAAATAGTTAAAATTATGTATTTTGGCTAATAAATTTACTGTTATCAGCCAAAATGTTGAAATTTGGTTTTTTTTGGCTGATAATTGGCAATTCTTATTGAACATATTTATGCTCAATTTGGGTAAAATGGATTGCTTGTTGAGTTTCGTTAAGCCGTCATGATTTGAAATGTGGCTTCTATGAGAGTATTCCGTAAAGAAGTGGTAGTTTATTAAATAGCGTCAAATTATTCCCCCTGTTGGAGCAAAACAATTTCTTCAAATTCGTCCGAAAGCTTGTAACTTAATCTTTTAAAAATCTTAAAATATTTCATATAAATTTCATGATTTTGAACTTTGGGATGATACGTTTCAACTGATTTTACAGTGGCGGCGGCTTCTTCTAAATTTTGATAAACGCCCAATTGTGTCAGAGCTAATAAAGCCGTTCCCATCGCCACACTGTCATGATTATCATTGACATGAATCGTTTTTCCGAACATATCTGTTAAGATTTGTGTCCACAGTGGTAAGGAAGCATAAGCCCCGTTGATGTAAATACTATCAAAATTTCGGTGTGTTTCGAGTATTTTTCCGATGCTATAAATTTCAAATAAAATACCTTCTAAAGTGGCTCGAACAAAGTGTTTTTGTTGGTGACTAATATTCAAACCAAAGTACATTCCACGGGCATTTGCGTTCCAAAGTGGGGCTCTTTCTCCCAATAAATACGGTAAAAAAAGTAAACCTTCTGCTCCAGCTTTCACCTGAGTAGCTTCTTTAAACAAATCGTTGAGGACATCTTCAAAATCTAAATCTTCTGAAAAATTACCAAATTGACGAGCAAACCACTCAAAAACGACTCCCCCATTATTGGTAGGGCCGCCCGAAACGTAATGTCCTTCTGCCAAAAGATAGTTGAAAAAACGTTGTTTTTCGTCCCGTAAAACTTCCTTACCAGCTACTCGTACTGCCCCGCTTGAGCCAATTGTAATGGTTGCTTTTCCTTGCCCAATAATTCCTGCTCCAAGTGTTGCCAAACATCCATCACTGGCTCCAATAATAATATGCGTTTTGGTTGGTAAACCGAGCGTGATACAGTATTCTTTTTTCAAAAACACCTCTGAGTTAAAAACAGAAACTGGTTCAGAAAGTCGGTCTGCGGTGATGCCTGCAAAATCAAGGGAATCTTGATGCCATTTGAATGTATGAATATCAAAAAGCCCCGTAGAAGAAGCAATACTATGGTCAATCACATATTCGCCCGTAAATTGCTTGATAACATATTCTTTCAACGAGATAAATTTATAAGTCTGGTTAAAGCGTTCTTGGTCATGATTTTTTATCCACGAAATTTTTATCAAAGGCGACATCGGGTGAATGGGCGTTCCTGTGGTGTGATAAATGCTTTCATTTTGTGGCAGTTTTTTTAATAATGTTGCTTCTTTCACCCCTCGATTATCCGCCCAAATAATGGCATTTCCCAATGGATTTCCATTTTTATCAACAGGCAAAACGCTGTGCATTGATGCACTAAAACAAATGGTTTTTACCTTGTATTTTTTGGGATGAATATACTCATTCAGCATATTTTTGAGAATATACAAAGTCGTAATAAAAATCTGTTCGGGGTCTTGCTCACTATAATCGGGTTGAGGATGAAAGGTTGGATACGAGCCTTTTTTGCAGCAAATAACCCTTCCATTCATGTCAAAAGCATGAATTTTAACGGTTGAAGTATTTATGTCGATGGTAAGCAGACAATCCATGTTTTTATTTTAAGTAGGACAGGTTTTTAACCTGTCATGAAAAACTTTAAACTGACAGGTTAGAAACCTGTATTACTTACTTTTCCTGAACTCTCGTGGCGTATAACCCGTCAGTTTTTTGAAGGTTGATGAAAAATGTTGGGACGAATAAAAACCCGTTTCCAAAGCGATATCAGTCAAACTTAAATCTTTGCGGTTTAATAATTTAATCGCTTCCGAAATCCTGATATTGATGAGATAGTTCAGCGGAGAAAAGCCTGAAAACGCCTTTGCTTTTTCTGTAAAAGCGGTTGTTCCTAAACCGACCAAACCCGCCATTTCTTCAACCGTCCACGGATGAGCAAGATTTTCTCTCAAAGTCTGCTCCAATTTCAAAAAAGTTTGGGGGAAATCTCGCCTGAGGTTATCCTGTTTACTCAAATGTCGCACCGCAGTAATTAATAATTCATCAATTAAGTGATTGATGCGGGTTCGATAACCTAATTCTTTGGAAAAAAACTCTGATTCGAGGTGTTGAAATATCTGCTGACAGTTTTTCAAACGGGTTAAGATAGGCTTTTTATTGAGCGAAAGCAATTTTCCAATTACTCTTTGGTCAGTTTCTGAAATTCCACTCCAATCTCCCAAAATCAATTCTCCAGTCGGTTCAAATATTTTTGGTTTTATCGTTATCCAAGTCAAAGCCCCAATATCATACGCTCCTTTACTACTCCCAATAGACTGCCAAGGACTGGTCATGGAAGTATCATTCGGATAGAGTAAAAACTGCTGTCCGTCAATATTCCAGTCAAATTTCCCTTCAGTAATCAAGCAAATTTTAATGCCTTCACTTGCTTGTATTTCCTGAGAATTGAGCTGAATATTTTGAATTTTATGATTGGCAAATTCAATAATGTGCGAGAAAGAAGCTAATTCTTTAGACTTTCCTTGACACAATATAAATGGATTCATCGGTTTTCTAAAATCGTTGAGAATGGGTAAAGAATCATTAAAAGATGTTGTTTACTCATTCCTTATGTAAAATTAGGTCAATTAATTATGAAAATATTACAAAATCCACCGCTGTAAATAAATGAAAGTTTTTCTTTAAATAATGATGAAATTTTACATCGCTGACTTAATGATATTTAGCAAATCTTAACTCAAAATTTATCCACAATCACTCAAATCATTTAAAATTAAGAAATATGAAAAGAATTAGACTAAATGGTCTTCATATACTACAAAACCTGTCCAAAATCATCTTGGCAATAGGTTTTATACTATATTCTGCCGTATCCTTTTCTCAAGATTTATCTATTAAGGGGCTTGTTACAGACAAATCTAATGATGGAATTGCTGGAGTTGCCGTCAAAATAAAGGGAACAACCAAAGGAACAAGTACCGATGCAACTGGAAATTATAAACTTTCGGTTGGCAATAATGTAACCTTGATTTTTAGTGCAGTTGGTTATGCCACCAAAGAAATTAACGTAGGTAGTAAAACGACTATTGATGTAGTTTTGGTAGATGATAATAAAAATTTGGAAGAAGTAGTAGTTACGGCTTTGGGTATCAAAAAAGATGCAAAAAAAGTTGGGTACTCTGTTTCAACCATCACTCGTGAAGCATTAACCGAAAACAGAACACCCAATTTTATGAACGCTTTGCAAGGACAAATTGCGGGTGTAAATATTGCTCCTTTGGGAACAGGCCCTGCTGGAACGTCTAAAATTAGAATCAGAGGACAAAGTTCGATTTCTGGACAAAATAGCCCTCTCATTGTGGTAAATGGTATTCCAATTGATAATACTAACTTTGGTACGAATCCAGGAAATGCAGCATCTGATAATTCAATTGGTGTACGTGGCGGTGGAAATACATCTGATGGTGGTGATGGACTTTCAAGTATCAATCCAGATGATATTGAAAATATGACCGTTTTGAAAGGTGCAACGGCAGCCGCACTTTATGGCTCACGTGCGAAGGATGGCGTAATTATGATTACTACCAAAACCAAAGGTGATTCAAAAGGAATTGGCGTTTCGTTTAACTCAAATTTTACGAATGATACACCTTTAGATTTTACGGATTATCAATACGTTTATGGTCAAGGTGAAAACGGTGTTCGTCCAACTACTGCCAATCCAACATCGGGACAGTGGTCGTTTGGAGAAAAATTTCAAGCTGGTATGACTCAAGTGCTTTTTGATGGCGTAACTGTGCCTTACGTACCTGTACAAAATAGAATTAGAACGTTTTTTAGAGATGGAACTAACTTCACAAATACGGTTTCCATTTCTTCAAATACCGAAAAAGGCGGACTTACCTTGTCGTTTGCCAACATGGATAACAAAGGAATTGTACCCAATAACACGTTTAACCGCAAGACGATAAACTTGGGTTATGCCTATGATATTTCTAAAAAATTAAGTATTTCTGGTAACGTCAATTATTCAAATGAGTTTAATAAAAACCCGCCAAATATTGCGAATCAAGATAACTCTATTCCAACGGCGGTATATAATATGGCAAATTCAATGCCTTTTGATTTGTTGGAAGCCAAGAAATTTGATGCCAATGGCGACGAGTACGTTTATTCAAGATTTAAAAATAGAACCAATCCGTATTTTACGCTTTCACAACAATTTCAAAATATTACCCGTGATAGAATTTTCGGAAATATCTCAGTGAAATATAAATTATTAGATTGGCTTTCGGTGCAAGGGCGAGTAGGTCAGGATTATTGGTCACGTGACCAAGATTATAACAATTTTCCAACGGGACAAGCGTCACTTACGCCTGCTCCAGTAGGTTTTGTCAATGGCGTTTATACCCAAGAGTCACGCAGATTTAGAGAAACTAACGCCGACATTTTATTGATGGCAAGCAAAACTTTTGGCGATTTTGGCATTGATTTAAACGTTGGAGGTAATCAAATGTATCGTCGTTCTGATGTAAACTCAACGCAAGTAACTGATTTTGTGGTTCGTGACCTTTATACAGTGATGAACGGACGAGTAAAAGACCCAATTTATGGTTTGTCTGAAAGGTCCGTAAATTCTATTTATGGTTCGAGTGAATTTTCTTACAAAAACTTTTTATTCTTGAACGTTACCGCCAGAAATGACTGGTTTTCAACGCTTTCCAAAGAAAATAGAAGTATTTTATATCCTTCTATATCAGGAAGTTATGTTTTTTCTCAATCACTTTCGAGTATTCCAAGTTGGTTGAGTTTTGGGAAATTACGAGTGGCTTATGCTGAGGTTGGTAGTGATACAGACGTTTCTCCGTATTCAAATAATTTGTTTTATGCCATCAATGCCAACTTATTTGCTAATCCAGTAGGAAATCCACAACCCATTGGAGGTTCGTCGGGAGCTACCGTTCCTAATTCAAATTTGAAACCAATGCGTACTTCAGAATCTGAAATTGGTTTAGAATTAAAATTATTCCAAAACCGTCTTTCGATTGACTTAGCGGCATACCAAAAAGTTACGAGCGACCAAATTGTATCGGCTCAAATTTCGGATGCTTCTGGTTTTACCAATTCTTTGATTAATAGTGGAAAAAGTCAAACCAATGGTTTAGAAATGTTAATGGCATTTTCACCGATAAAAAATAGTGATTTTCAATGGAATGTAACCGTGAATAGCTCTTATAACATTACCAAAGTATTGAGTTTGACAACCGATAAAGAAGGCGAAAGAATTACGACGGGAACGCACGTTTTCAATGGTGAACTTCGCCAAATTGTAGGGCAAGAAATGGGGCAAATTTATGGTTTTGGCTTTAAGAGAAATGCTCAAGGGCAAATGATTTTTGGAACAAGCGGTCTTCCTTTAAAAACATCAGACTTGATTTCGTATGGCAGTGCTTTACCAAAATGGATGGGAGGAATTACTAACTCATTCAATTACAAAGGGTTAACGCTTTCGTTCTTGATTGATTTCAAATTGGGAAATATGATGCTTTCGGGTACAAATTTCAATGCCGTTCGTCATGGTTTGCACCAAATGACTTTGGAAGGTCGTGAAGGCGGAGTTTTGGGCGTTGGCGTAACTGAAAAAGGCGAACCAAATACGGTTAAAGCCCCAGTTCAAGATTATTGGTCGGTGGTTCGTTCACAGGCAATTATTGAACCAGTGGTTTCTAATGGAGGATATTGGAAACTACGTCAGATTACGGCAGGTTATGATTTGAGTAAATTTTTACCAAAATCATTCCCTGTAAAAACGCTTAAATTAAGCTTGACAGCCAATAATGTATTCTTGATTAAGAAATGGGTTCCTAATATTGACCCAGATTCATTTGGTTATTCATCGGATAATTTGGTGGGTATGGAATCAACGGGTTTGCCAACAACTCGTAGTATTGGGTTCAATTTGAATGCTAAGTTTTAGGGTTAGCACGTAGATTAGACTTCTTATCTTAATATAAAAAATATAAAAAGAACGAAATTAGAATATTAAGTCGCAACCGCTGACGGGGTGAAAACCCCGTCAGGGTAACAGAAATAATCCCTGACGGCGGTTTTTCACCCCGTCAGCGGTTAAATTTAGCATTTGCGACTTGAAATTTATAATTCATAAAAAGAAAATTCTTATGAAAATCAAATATAAATATTTCCATAAAACTACCATTTTAAGCATCGTACTTTGCTTTTTAATGTGTGGTTGCGATAAAGGGTTTGATGAACTGAATGTTAATAAAACTGCCGCAACATCCGTTAATCCCGTTTTTATACTCAATAATGCTACCATAAATACATCGTTTCCAACAGGGACAATTTTGTATGAAATTGGCATTGTTCAGCAAATGATTTCGCCAAATTCGGGCGTTTTGGCAGGGGCAAATTATAATCAGGATATTCGGGACAATACCCAACAAAACTGGCAGCGTTATTATCGTTCGGTGATTCGCAATACTTATGACGTGATTTCAAAAACTAAAAGTTTGCCCGCCAGAAGTAACCTTTATAACATGGCTCGTATTTTACAGTCATATAGTTTTTTGGTTTTGACGGATTCTTACGGTGATATTCCTTACTCAGAAGCTGGAAAAGGCTATACAGACCAATTAGTTTCGCCAAAATATGATTCGCAACAAACTGTTTATGCAGGAATTATTAAAGAATTAACCGAAGCTACTGCTGCTCTGGATGCTTCAAAAACCATTGAAACTGCGGATGTTTTGTACGGAGGAAATATCAGTCTTTGGAAAAAATTTGGAAATTCTGTGTTGCTTCGTGCAGGTATGAGATTAACTAAAATTGATGCTACTCAAGCACAATCAATTGTTCAAAAAGCGTTTCAGTCAGGAATTATGGAAGCAAATTCTGATAATGCCTTCATAAAACATGATGCCAATTATTTGAATGCACTTGGGCAAACACTCAATTCGACAGAATCGAGTAATATTTATTTGGGAGCTCCATTTGTTACTTTTTTACAACAAACAAATGACCCACGCTTAAAATCTATTGCCTTAAGATATGTGGGGGCAAAATCGGGAATTGAGCAAACCTCTGCTCGTGCAACGACCGACCCAACACAACAAATTGGAATGCCTTTTGGATTTGATAATGGTTCAATTGTAACAGAAGTAACGAAATCAAAATTGGCGAGTTTCTATGATTATAGCCAAGTGGATAGAACTCGCATGGCAAAAACGACTTCGCCGATGTTCTTGGTAACGGCTGCCCAAACGCAATTACTTTTGGCAGAAGCCGCCCAACGTGGCTGGATTACGGGTGCAACTGTTGAGGCATTTTTCAATAAAGGGGTAAAATTACACATGGAACAAATGGCTTTATATGATGCTAATTCGGCAGTTTCTGCTTCGGCAATTGAGGCTTATCAAAAAGAAAATCCATACAATGCAAGTAAAGCTTTGGAGCAAATAAATACGCAATATTGGGTTGCCTCTTTCTTGAATGGGCCTGAAGCATTTGCCAATTTCAGAAGAAGTGGTTTTCCAAATTTAGCACCAAATCCATTCCCAGGAAAAAGTATTAAAGGTACATTTATCAGAAGATTGACCTACCCAAATTCTGAAATCTCAGTCAATAGCGTAAATGTTAAAGAAGCTATCACCAGAATGGGAGCAGATGATTTGGATGCAAAAGTTTGGTGGGATAAGTAGAAAATGAGTACAACTAAAAAGAACAATACAACCTTTCAAAGTCATAAACCTTATAGACTCCATGAAAAACATGGAGTCTTTATTTTACCTTTGAGGGAATTAATTATAAACAGAAAAGTATGCAAATCGGAATTATAGGATTAGGCAAAATGGGTTTCAATCTTGCCCTTAACTTAAAAAGAAATGGTTACGAAGTAGTAGCTAATGATGTAAATCAAGATTTTGTTCAAAAAATAGCGGCTGAAGGAATCAAAACAGGCAACTCTATTGACGAATTATGTCAGCAATTAACAGACCGAAAAGTAATTTGGTTGATGGTTCCTGCGGGTGAAATTGTAGATAAAGTTATTGAAACATTATTGCCTTTTTTAAATCCTGCCGATATTATCATCGACGGTGGAAACTCAAATTTTAAGGAGTCTAAAAAACGGTATAACTATCTGAAAACCAAAAATATAGATTTCTTAGATTGTGGAACATCGGGCGGAACTTCGGGGGCATTAAATGGAGCTTGTACCATGATTGGTGGTGAAAATGAAGTCTTTGCTTATGTTGAAAAAGTATTTAAAGATATTTCAGTTGAAAACGGATATTTACATACAGGAGCAGCAGGAAGTGGGCATTTTACCAAAATGGTTCACAACGGAATTGAGTATGGAATGATGCAAGCTATTGCGGAAGGTTTTGAAGTTTTTGAACATTCTGAATTTGATATTGATTTTCAAAAAACCGCTAAAATGTTTAATCATGGTTCAGTTGTGAGAGGTTGGTTGATGGAATTGACAGAAAAAGCTTTCTCAAAAGACCCACAATTAGATTCAATCAAAGGCATCATGCACTCGTCGGGCGAAGGGAAATGGACTTTAGAAACTGCCTTAGATTTGGGCGTACCAACACCCGTAATTGCCATGTCTGTAATGATGCGTTACCGTTCACAAATGACAGATACTTTCTCTGGAAAAGTAGTGGCTGCTCTTAGAAATGAGTTCGGTGGTCATGCGGTTGAGAAGAAATAATAATTAGACCACTGATTATACAGATTTACGCAGATTTTATTGAAATTTTATCAGACTGTGCGTCCCGGTGTAAATCTGTTAAATCTGTATTATCTGTGGTCTATTTCAATCGACGTAAAGTTTTATCGTTACAACCTTTAATCAATGAACCATTTTTATATAGGCATAGACATTGGAACAACTGCCACCAAAGCAATGGTTTTTACCCAAGAAGGAAAAGTCGTCAATCATTGTTGCATAAGCTATGAAATGTATCATCCTCAACCCGATTGGAGTGTTCAAAAACCATCAGAAATTCTAACGGCTGTTTTAGCATGTATCAATAAAGTATCAACCAATATTACGCCTTATTTTATCAGTTTTAGTTCAGCAATGCAGAGTGTTATTGCCGTTGATAAAGAAGGAAATCCATTAACGGACATTATTTTATGGGCAGATAATAGAGCAAGTGAGATTGCTAATAATCTAAAAAATAGCGAGTTAGGAAAAGAATTTTACAAAAGTACGGGATTGCCAATTCATACGTTTTGTCCGATGACTAAGATTCTTTGGTTACGACAACATGAACCCGAAATCTTTGCCAAAACGCATAAATTCATTAGCATAAAGGAGTATGTTTGGCATCATTTGACGGGCGAGTATGTGATAGATTCTTCAATGGCTTCGGGTACTGGAATGATGGATATTGAGAAACTTCAATGGGACTTAACCATTTTAAATCATCTCGACATTCGTGAAAATCAACTTTCATCTATTGTTTCTCCAAAACATATTTCTAAAAGTTTAACGCAAAATCTATCTTTAGTTTTGGGTGGTGGAGACGGTGCATTAGCCAACTTGGGAACAGGGGCAATGCAAAAAGGTAAAATGGCATTAACCATTGGTACAAGTGGAGCCGTTCGTTTACCGATAAACCAACCTTTTATTGATTCAAAAATGAGAACGCAATGTTATCATCTTGTTGATAATCAATATCTTAAATTGGGGGCAATCAATAACGGAGCAGTTGTTTTACAATGGCTAAAAGAATCAATTTTACAATCAGAAGAATCGTTTGAAGACCTTTTAACAAAAGCCGAAACCGTTTCTGCTGGTTCAGATGGGCTAATTTTTGTACCATATTTATTAGGTGAAAGAGCTCCAATTTGGGATGCATCCGCTCAAGGAACACTATTAGGCATCACCATCAATCACACTCAATCTCATTGTATTAGAGCCACCATCGAAGGTATTTTATTTAGTTTACTGACCATTACAGAGGTGTTAATTCCTGATAAAAAAGAAAGGGATGAAATCACGATAATGACCAGTGGGGGGTTTACTAAAAGCGATTTTTGGCTACAACTGACTGCTGATATTTTTCAAATGAAGGTGGTTGTTTCTCAAGACATTGAAAGTGCTGCATGGGGTGCGGTTCTTATTGGATTTATGGCATTTGAAATCGAACCAAGCCATCAAGAAATTGAGGAAAAAATGTTTATTCCTAATCCAGAGAATTTTGCAGTTTATCATAAAAATTTTAGCAAATTCAAAAAAGTATATGAGGTTTTGAAAGATTTGTCTTAAAGAGTTTGTTTAAGCAAGTTTAATGCCTTTTATCTTGATGATTAAGAGCATTAAGCAAATCAATGTGGTATAAATATCGTGTAGTTAGATGATGAGTTATTTTGTAATATTAGTTCTTTAAACAATCAAATGTTTCATAGAAAGCGTCTCTAAATGGTCACTAACATCTTATAAATAATAGCCGTTTTTTCCTTTCTATTTGGTTTCTGAAATGATAAAAAAGATAAAAACTGTAATTTTTTTATCTTTTTTATCATTTTTAATATTCTTCACAAACACGTCCATTTATGGCATTTACGAGCTATTGAACGGATTTTTGGGCTTTATGACACATCTATTTCAACTTCTATTTTGATTTTTCTCCTTTAAAATTAATATTCAACCAAACTTTCGATAAATCCAAACGACTTAGGTAATCGTATGTAAATCAAAGAGATAACAATTGCTTGCAACTGTTGTACTCTTGAATTTAAGTGTTTTTTCAATCCATACTAAATCTCAAGTCTAATGAACAGAATTGGTTTACCATTAAGAAGATGGCTTCAGTGCTTTCTCTTCTTCGTTTCTCTGTCAGTAGTTAACTATGGCTTCGCTTCCAGTCACCGAGAAGCTCCCTTAATTTCTAATGACCCTTTGGCGGATAATACCGACGTGTATGCTTTCCGTAGCCCTGACGACCCAAATACCATTACCATCATTGCCAACTATATCCCGTTTGAATCTCCCGAAGGAGGACCAAATTACTATACTTTTGGCAGTAATATTCGTTATGAAATTCACATTAAAAACAAAGCGAATACTTCTGGTGATGACATTACTTACCGTTTTACTTTTTCAAGTACCAACGAAGACCCATCAACTTTTTTTAACATTCGTCTTGGTAAGCAGAATTTAAAAACTACTTATATCTGCGAAAAAAGTACCGACGGAGGTAGAACATTTAGAACAATTATCATGAATGGAATTGTACCTCCTGCCAATATTGGGCCACGCTCAATTGAGAATGGTACAGTTGGATTGGGTACTTCTTATGATGCTTTGGCACAACAAGCGATTGGTAGTGCAATGTCTGGCGAAAAGATTTTCTGTGGCCCTGTTGATGACCCTTTCTTCGTGGATTTGGCAGGTGCTTTTGATGCGGGCAATTTCCGTCCAGAAGGTAACACAACCAATGCTCCAATTGATGGTTTGAACCGTTTTAACGTTCATACTATTGCCATTAAAGTACCAATTAATTTATTACAGAAAGATGGAAAAAGTGTTGCTCAAGCAAGCAATATCCTTGACCCTGATTTTGTGATTGGCGTTTGGGCTTCGGCAAGTCGTCGTCAAATCCAAACTATTTATCCTGATGGAATTGCTTATGACGGTGGTTATGTACAGGTTTCACGTTTGGGAATGCCTTTAGTCAATGAAGCAATTATTCCTTCTGGCATGAAAGACCGTTGGAATGCAACAACGCCATACAACGGAGACGATTTACAATTTGCTAAGTATTTCACCAATCCAGAGTTGGCTCTTTATATGGACGATACCCAATTTGGTGGAGCAGTTCCTTCTTTGAATGCTCTTCGTATTCAATCAAAATCTTTAGGTTCGTTTGACTTCCGTAATGGAAAAGCAGGTTTAGCAGGTTTGAAAGGTAATTCAGCTTTAGCAGGTACTGCTTTATCAGAAGCGGCTTTTGGTGGTGTTTTATTACCCGATGCAAAAAGTCCGAGAGCAGTTGATATTCTTCCGATTTTTTATACAGGTGTTCCCAATTTAGCTCCTTATCAATTGGCTTCGGGCAAAAATGGCAATCCTTTAGCTACTGGAAAACCTTTCATTAATAATTTCTTACCTACTTTGGGCGATATGCTTCGTTTGAACATGGCAGTTCCGCCGACTCCTCGCAATGACCCTAAGTTTAGTTCATTAGGATTAGTTGGTGCAGCAGTTTTAGGATTGACTGACCCAATGTACGCAGGAAATAAAGATTTGCAGTTTATTCCTAACATGGACGGCTTCCCGAATGGCAGACGTTTAGAGGATGACGTTACTACCATTGAATTACAAGCAGTAGGTGGTGTAGTATTGGCAGCAGTTGGTTTATGGTATGACGATTTTACACCAGGCGTTACGGCAAGTCCAGTTACGCCAAAATTGGGTAGTGTTTTAGGATTTACCGCTGGCCCAACTAAAAACGATGCTCCTTTCAGAACTGGTTTCCCTTATATGGCAAGTCCTTGGAGAGGATTTGATTATCCAGCTAAAGCTCGTTTTTAAGTGCGGTTTTCAAAGGAAATGAATGATTTAATAACAGTTTCTTAGTGATTTTCTGAAATTATCTCATTCTTAAAACTCAACATTTCATAAATTTTATTCATAAAACAATGAAAAAACTCATATATCTGATGGGATTACTGGCTTTGATTTGCCAGATTCCTTCGCAGTCTTTAGCTTCATCACACCGAGAAGCTCCCTTAATTTCAAATGACCCTTTGGCGGATAATACCGATTTGTATGCCTTCAAAAGTCCAACAAATCCTGAAAATGTGGTTTTAATTGCCAATTATATTCCATTTGAGCATCCTGCTGGAGGACCAAACTGGTACACATTTGGCGAAAGAATCCGTTATGAAATCCATGTGGATAACAATGCAGGAACTCCAGGTGATGATATCGTTTATCGTTTTACGTTCAAAAGAGTAAACGAAGACCCTTCAACGTTCTTTTTGATTAGACTTGGCAAAGAAAATCTTAAAACAACTTATACTTGCGAGAGAAGTATGGATGGCGGAAGAAGTTTCTCAACCATTATTTCAAACGGAATTGTGCCACCTCCCAATATTGGACCTCGTTCAATTGAAAGTACGCCAGTAGGTTTGGGTGCTGCTGATTATAATGAGTTGGTGACCAAATCAATCATGACGGCAAGTTCAGGAGAAAAAGTGTTTTGTGGCCCTGTTGATGACCCATTCTTTGTGGATTTAGGCGGTATTTTTGATGTAGGAAATGTTCGTCCGAATAGTGGCATAGATGGCGTTGCGAAATTCAACTGTCATTCAATTGTAATCGAAGTACCAGTCGCTACTTTACAAAAAAACCGTAAAACAGTAGCAATGGCAAGTAATATCCTTGATTCTGATTATGTAATTGGAGTGTATGCTTCGGCAAGTCGTCAGAGAATTAAAACCTTGTATCAAGGTGGCGATGTAGGTCATGATGGAGAATATGTACAAGTTTCACGTTTGGGAATGCCTTTGACCAATGAAGCAATTATTCCTTTAGGATTGAAAGATAAATGGAATTCAGTTAAACCAAGCGAAGATTTACAATTTGCTTCGTATTTCTCAAATCCTGAGTTAGGTTTATACATGGATGATTCTCAGTTTGGCGGAGCAGTTCCAGGTTTGTCATCGTTAAGAATTCAATCAAAATCGTTAGGTTCATTTGACTTCAGAAACGGAAAAGCTGGTTTATTTGGCTTGAAAGGTAACGCTGCATTAAACGGAACGGCTCTTTCTGAAGCAGCTTTTGGTAGTGTTTTATTACCAAATCCAACGAGTCCACGTGCGGTTGATATTTTACCTATTTTTTATACAGGTGTTCCTAATTTAGCTCCTTACCAATTGGCAACAGGCAAAGCAGGAAATCCTTTGGCAAGTGGTAAACCATTCATTAATAACTTCTTACCAACATTAGGAGATTTATTACGTTTAAACATGGCAGTTCCTGCTACGCCAAGAAATAGTAGTGATTTTAATTCTTTGGGATTGGTTTATGCAGCCGTTTTAGGACTTACCGACGGACGTTTTAATGGTTCAAAAGACCTACAATTTATTCCAAATATGGACGGATTCCCTAACGGTCGCCGTTTGGAAGATGATGTTACAACCATTGAATTACAAGCAGTTGGTGGGGTTGTTTTGGCAGCGATTGGTTTATGGTACGATGATTATACACCAAACGTAACCGCCAGCCCAGTTACCCCACAATTGTTAAGTGCTTTGACTTTCAATGCGGGTGTTACCAAAAACGATACAACATTTAAAGCTGTTTTTCCGTATGAGCAAAATCCATGGAGAGGTTTCCGTGGGGGTAATTATGCAGGTAAATCTACCAATTCGACTAATAAAAATGAGCGTACTTCGGTAGAACCTGTTGAAGGCAAATTTACGGTTTCAGTTTTAGGAAATCCTGTAAGTAGCGATAATGTAACCGTTGAAGTGAGAGGAGCTAAAGGCGAATCTTTGGAAATGGACGTTGTGAACATTCAGGGGCAAATTATCAGTCATGAATCCATTGAAGAAGCTGGTAATACAGAAATAAAAACGCTTAAACTGGGAAAAGAAATTGGTACGTA
Organism: Arcicella sp. LKC2W; assembly: GCF_034931005.1. Classification (NCBI taxonomy): domain Bacteria; kingdom Pseudomonadati; phylum Bacteroidota; class Cytophagia; order Cytophagales; family Flectobacillaceae; genus Arcicella; species Arcicella sp. LKC2W. The sequence goes on along the minus strand of NZ_JAYGIN010000033.1, from coordinate 30,106 downwards.
TTTCTTGAGAACAATTTCACCAACAGGACGCAATACAGTAAAGATTATTCGTAATTAAAGTTTAAAAGTGAATTAGCCACGAAGACACAAGGAATCTAAAAATGAATAAAATCACTTTGAGACTTTGTGCCTTCGTGGCTAAAATTATTTTAATCGTTGCATTATCCACGAAGACAAAAAAACACTTTGTGCCTTTGTGGCTAAAATTATTTTCACCCTCGAAATCCAAAAACATCAAAGCCTCGTATATTATAGTATTGGAAATCAATCAAATACAACATTATTAAAACCATTCAAAGCCATGAAAGCATTTACTGCGATTTACAGACAAACTTCAAAATATTTTTTAATATTATTACTTTTAGGATTTCAGATAAGTTGTACAAAAACATCAAAAACAGATAACTTATCTTCACAAGATGGAACAACCAGTATGGGAATTCCACCACTTTTTGAACGAACAGGCGATTTATCAAAAGCTTCTGAATGGCAAAAGACTAAAGGAAAAGTAGAAGAACTTAAGCAAAAAATTAATAAAGACCCGAGCGACATAAAATCTCGTTTACAGATAGCTACTATTTATTTGGCAGAAGCCCGTATTACTGGAGAACACCCTTATTATTACCCTGCAATCCTGACCATTTTAGACGGCATTTTATATTTGAATCCCAACAATTTCGAGGCTACTACCTTTAAAGCATCCGTAAAAATGTCACAACATCAATTTGCTGAAGCCCGTGTATTAGCAGAAGCAGCTCGTAAAATCAATCCTGATAATGCTTACGTTTACGGTGTTTTGGTTGATGCAAACGTAGAATTGGGTTTATACAAAGATGCCGTTTTGATGTCCGATAAAATGCAAGCACTCAAACCGTCATTAGAATCATACTCAAGAGCTTCTTACTTACGTGAAATCTACGGTGATATTAATGGTTCAATTGATGCCATGAAAATGGCAGTACAAGCAGGTTTACCAGGTTCTGAACCTTACTGTTGGAGTAAAAATACACTTGGTCATTTATATGAAACGACAGGAAAACTGAAAGAAGCAGACCGTCAATACAATGAAATTTTAGCAATTCGCCCAAGTTATGCTTTCGCTCTTCGTGGTCAGGCGAGCGTTTTGAAAGCCAATAAAGAATATGAAAAAGCCTTAGTAATATTAGACAAAGCCGCTAAAATTATGCCTGAGTTTTCATTCCATGAAGAAATGGCGGAAATCTATGCTTTGCAAGGAAGTAAAGAAAAAGCACAACAAAAATTTGCAGAAGTTGCTTTGATGTTAGACGAAGATGCCAAATCAGGACACGCCGTAGATTTGGAACTTTGTAAACTTTATACAAAATCGGGTCAATTGGATTTGGCCAAAAAACATGGACTGATTGAATACAAAAAAAGACCTCGAAACATTGATGTAAATCATGCTTTGGCGGTTGTAGCTTATCAAATGAATGATTTCAAAAAAGCTCAAGAATTTATCTTGGTAGCCTTAAGCACTGGTTGCAAAGACCCAGAATTATTGAGTGATGCTGGTAAAATTTCAAAAACGGTAGCAAGTTTGGATACGAAAAGAAATGATGAGTTCGCTCTAAATATTAGATAATTCACCATTCATAGCAATAATCCCTCTAAAAATATTGTATTTAGAAAAACACTTCTGAATGCAATATTTTTTATTTTATATGGATGAAATACCTTTGAAGCTTCAAACATCATCAACAATAATGAAACATTTAATACTATTATTTTCCCTACTTTCGTCCTTACAGGCGTTTGCTCATTTGGGTAATATTTCTGGAGTTGCCTACGATGAAAAAACTAACTTGCCTATTCAAGGGGTAAGTGTACAATTAACAGGGCTCAACAAGGTTGTATTTACCAATGAATTAGGTCAATTTCGTTTTGAAAACCTGCCAGAAGCTCCTTATAAAATTGAAATTGCTCATGTTGGGTTTAATCCTCAAACGGTTACGGCTACGGTAAAAGATGACTTAAATACGTTTGTAAAAGTATTATTGAGTTATAAATCGGTAGAACTTACGGAAATTATTGTGCCTTCGCAACGTCCGCACGACCAGCAATTGATTAGTAGTTTAGATATTAAATTACGCCCTGTTGTGAATTCTCAAGAAGTTTTACGAATGGTTCCAGGTTTATTCATGGGGCAACACGCAGGCGGTGGAAAAGCGGAACAGATTTTTTTGCGTGGGTTTGACATCGACCACGGAACGGATATTCGCCTGACTGTTGATGGAATGCCTGTCAATATGGTTTCGCATGCACATGGACAAGGTTACGCAGATTTACATTTTGTGATTCCTGAGTTAATTCAAGGGGTGGATTTCAAAAAAGGCTCTTACAATGCTGAAAAAGGAAATTTAGCTACGGCTGGTTGGGTCGATTTTAGGACTCGTAATAGTATTGACCATTCTTTTCTAAAGTTAGAAGGCGGTCAATATGATACTTTTAGAGCTGTGGCTGGTCTTGATTTGTTGGGAGAAAAAGGAAAAGTGAAAAATCAATCAGCTTATATTGCTTCAGAATATTCTTACACCAATTCGTATTTTGATAATCCTCAGAATTTTAAACGTCTGAATGTCGTGGGTAAATTTCATGGACATATCACACCAAATACAAATCTTACGCTAACAGGTTCAACTTTTTGGAGCAAATGGAATCATTCGGGACAAATCCCAGACCGTGCGGTGGAATCGGGATTGACAGGTTTCTTTGGTTCGGTTGACCCAACCGAAGGCGGTGAAACGTCTCGAACCAATTTCAACGCTCAATTTACCACCATTACGCCCAAAAATAACGTTATCAAAAATCAGCTTTTTTACAGTAATTACAACTTTGAGTTATATTCAAATTTTACTTTTTTCTTGAATGATAGTATCAACGGCGACCAAATTAGACAGAAAGAAAAGCGTAATTTATTTGGATACAATGGTAGTTTTTCAACCAATAGCACTATTGGAAAAAGCGATTGGACAACCACATTTGGCATACAATATCGTCAAGACATTACTAACGGAACAGAATTATCTCGAACAAAAGACCGAATTGTTACGCTTGAACAATTGAAATATGGAAATATCAACGAAATAGATGCAGCAGTTTATGCGGATGAATTAATTAAGGTTTCTGAAAAATTTACCATTAATGCTGGTCTTAGATTCGACTATTTTCATAATAAATACGAGGATTTACTCCAAAATCCATCAAATAACATCGGCAGTGCTGAAGCGAGTATTATTTCTCCAAAATTGAATTTTTACTATACATTCAATCCGTATTTGCAATTATATCTAAACACAGGTAAAGGTTTTCATTCCAACGACACAAGAGCCGTTGTACAACAAAATGGACTTCATATTTTACCTGCCACTTATGGTTCAGATTTCGGAGCGATATATAAACCATTTCCACGCTTATTAATCAACACGGCTTTGTGGTATTTATGGTCACAACAAGAATTTGTTTATGTTGGCGATGAAGGCGTAGTAGAGCCAAGTGGGCGTTCTCGTCGTTATGGAATTGATTTGTCTGTTCGTTATCAATTAACGAAGACTTTGTATTTTGACGCTGATTTAAACACCGCTACACCACGTTCTTTAGATGAAGAATCGGGGAAAAATTATTTACCCCTTGCCCCTATTTTTACAACAACTGGCGGGCTTTCGTTACAAATGCCAACAGGATTTAATGGTTCTTTGCGTTATCGCTATATTGCTGACCGTCCAGCCAATGAAGATAATTCTGTTGTTGCCAAAGGGTATTTTGTCAATGATTTACAACTTAATTATACTAAAAAGCATTATAGTCTTGGTTTGTCTATTCAAAATTTATTTAATGTAAAATGGAAAGAAACCCAATTTAATACGGAGAGCAGATTGAGCAATGAAACGACATCTATTGAGGAAATTCACTTTACTCCAGGCACGCCTTTTTTAGGACGTTTAAGTTTGACGATTAATTTGTAACGATAATATCTGTGTTATATCAAAATATTGACCTGTTTGACCTTAATTACTTTGATGTAAATCTAAAAATTACTCATTGTTGCAGCGAACTGCACAAAGTGAAAAGTTTAAACAGGTTCAAAATTTTCTATTAAAACGCCACCTCATTTTTTGACTTAAATCAATATTTATACCTTGACTTTTTTCTTTACCAAATCCAAACAGGCTAATATCCAAGCTGTTCTGTTTTTCACTTTTGGATGAACTCCATTGTTTAATTCAATATCTAAAGTCACAAATCTTGTTAAAAGCTCTCCATCCATGAGAATTTTACTCATTAAATGATTGGGCATATTGTAATCACGAGCCAAAATTACAGATGCCGCTTTTGATAAATAATCGGGGTCGGTAATGGTTTTTAGAGCATCTGATAATTCTTCTTTTTCTCTGTGGCTTATGGTGATGGCATCCAAAATGGTAAATGTCAAGTGAGAAACATTTCTAAGTTTTTTGCCTGTACTTTCGTATTCAAAATTTATACATTCGTATGGGCTATCTGCCAACTCTTTTTTAGCAGGTTCAATTACATATTTTTTAAAATCCTTAAAATTTGTGTATTTATCTGCGTCAACGCCCAAAATTTTCCTGATTTCTTCAATACTGTAAACAAACATATTGCGGTTTTGCCCAATATGCATTCGCAATAATCTATACATGGGTGTTGTATAAATTGATTTGAAACTTAAAACGTTTTCAAATTTGTATCTGGCGTACTGTTTTTCAAGAAAAAATAGATACGGTGAAATCTGAGGATTTGTATAAAATTCCAAAAAACCTTTGTCTGGATTGTACTCAATTTTAATAAACGGGAAAAGGTGCGTAAATTTCTCCTTTTTGGTTTCAACGGATATTTCCTCAATTGTGATAGGTTTGGCTCCCAGAGTGGCTGAATGGGTCTTTAAATCGGCGTATTTAATATGCTTCGAGATATATTTTAATGGAATTTTGATAATTAACCCTGTTGTTGATGAAATATCTCTTGATTTCTCAAAATCTATCTGGTTAATGAAAAACTCAAAAATCTTTTGCTCTATCCTTCCATATTTGGCATGGCTGACAACTAAATTGTTAGGTAAGTAATTATTAGCTCGCCTCTCAATGAAAGTTTGCTCTTCAAAATTATATTCTTGTACTTGGGATAGTTCGTCTCCATTTTCCATAAATTTCGGTAGATTATTAAGTTTTATATGATATTAGGCAACATCATATAAAGTTATCCACAATCGTTGATATTAGCAAAGTTTTAAGTGTCTAAAAACTCCCCTTAGAGTGTCTAAAAACTCCCCTTACAGCGTTTCTAAGTGTCTAAAAACTCCCCTTAGAGTGTCTAAAAACTCCCCTTACATCTTGTAAGTAATTGGTTTTCAATAGTTTACAATCTCCTAAATCAATCAAATAATATTGAGAAATATATAAATCAAGAGAAAAAATTACTAAAAATAAAAGTATTGGGGTCAATTTTAGCTAAAACAAGACCTAAATAGGCATAGCAACTTTAGTAGTTTTTTAAAAAGTGTCTAAAAACTCCCTTTACCACTTAATAAAACCTAAATTGAATAAAAAAGACTTTCCGAAGTGTCCGAAAACTCCCCTTGTGTGAATTTTAAGCCTTTTAACAAGGTCAAAAACAATTATTTTCTTAACTTTTTAGACGTTAAATACATTGGTTGTTACTGATTGTAGCTAAAAACATATATTTCAACGCTATTTGTGAATGTGTCCAAAAACTCCCCTTAGGGCTATAAGACTAATTTTTTAATTAAATATTACCCATATTTGTAATAATGTTATTACAAATATATTAAATTTGTATGAATATTATTACATGATATATGATTACACAAGAAAATGCTTTAAAGTTTTTGAGACACCGACCAGCTATATCAGTATCTGCGGTAGAAAAACAAGCTAAAATCCCTTCGGGAACGTTACAACAATCGCTTTCACAAGGTAGGCAGTTAGCAGAAAAACATTTAGTTGCACTCGATAAAGTGTTGAGAGATTATGGGTATTCTGATGAATTATATCAAAAAGCACGAGTTGTGTCTGTAATAAATCACAAAGGTGGTGTAGGAAAAACAACAACTGTTTGTTCATTGGGTGAAGCTTTGGCAAACAAAGGATTTAAAGTTTTGATGGTTGACCTTGACCCACAGGGAAACTTAAGCCAGATTTTAGGCATTGAACAGCCTGAGGTTCAAGTAGCTGACGCTTTGATTGGGGATATTGAATTTCCTGTCATCTCATTGGATACCAATTTAGATATTTCTCCAAGTGATATTGATTTGGGTAATGCAGAATATCAATTGATTTTAATGCCAGGTGGCGATTTACGTCTAAAAAATAGAATTTTACCCTTGTTGAGTCGATATGATTATGTTTTGATTGATTGCCCACCATCTTTAGGAAAATTAACAGTTTCGGCTCTTTATGCCTCCGATTCCTGTTTGATTACGATGCAACCAGAAATGGCTGCAATGAAAGGAGTAAATTCTTTATTAGAGAAAATTCACGACATCAAAAAGAACTTAAATCCGATGTTGACAATTGATGGATTGGTCTTTACAATGGTCAAAAAAAATAGTGTTCATGAAGGCATTAAGGAGGCGATTAGGCAAAATCTCCCTCTACGTATTTTCAACACTGAGATTAAGCATTTAGTAGATTTTCAGAAAGCTCAAGTAGCTGGAAATACGATTTCTAAATTCTCGAATTCCTCCGAAGCCGCTGGTTTATACAGTGCTTTTTGTGCAGAATATATTGATTATCTCCAATTTTTAAAATAATATACAATGGCTAAAATGAATATTGGGGCTATGATTGCCAGTAAAACCAAAGAAACTTTTGCAGGTAACAAACTTATTAATAATGAAAATGTCAAAAATAATATAATCATTATTGACGAATTGCGTGATTTAATTCCACCTTTAGGGGCAGATGAATTTTCGCAATTAGAAGCCAATATTATAAAAAATGGTTGTCGTGATGCCCTATCAATATGGGAAACGACACAAGGAAAAATATCTGAAAATACAGATAATTATGATGAACCATGTTATGTTTTAATTGACGGACATAATCGTTTTGATATTTGTAAAGAAAATAATATTCCTTACAATGTACAGCTTTTAACTTTTGCTGATTTACAAGAAGTTAAAGACTATATGATTGATTTACAGCTTGGTAGAAGAAATCTTAGACCCGAACAAATATCTTATTTTAGAGGTTTAAGATTCTTGAATGAGAAGTTTGAAAAAGGGAAATATGACCGTGAAAATCATAAGGTTCAATCTGAACCTTATGCTCAAAAAGAAGGAATTGATACCGCTGAGAAATTGGCAGAAGAATATAATGTTGGACGTTCTACCATCAAACGAGATGCTGAATATGCCAAAGGGATTTCTAAATTGGATAAGAATTTCAGAGACGATATTTTAACGGGGAAACAAAAAGTATCTAAGACCTTAATACAGTCAATCGCAAAAAATGATACTATTGAAAAACCGATTCAGAATTTAGATGAATTGAACATTATTTTAGAAAATTCATTTCCTGAAATAGAGGTATCTTTGAAGGAATCACCGCAAAATTTTGAAAATGATGCAGCTATTTTACTACAAACTGCAAAGAAATTTTACAAATCAAAAGATAAAATTTACTTAACGGCGTTACAAACTATCATTTCCAAAATGGCTTCTTATATTGACTAAAATCATAAGGTTCAATTTGAACCTTATGATTTTAGTCTCATTTTATTTATCGAAACAAACCCTCAAAAACACTTTTATCTATAATTACAGATAAAAGTGTTTTTTGTAATAACAATCAAGCGGTTTACAAAATTTACTGTAATGAAAAAATGTAGTTTATTATTAATATTTTTCACAATCACTATTATTGCTAATGCTCAGGTACTTCGTAAACGAACAACCATGCTAATGGGTGGGCGGTTTGATATTACGGTGGTGGCGAAAGATACAACTTTAGCTGAACAAAGTATCAATGAAATTATTGCAGAGGTTTCTCGTATCGAATATCTTATTTCAGACTGGAAAAACACAACACAAATTTCGGAAGTAAATAGAAATGCAGGAATTAAACCTGTCAAGGTAGATGCAGAAGTGCTTGCTTTGACGGAAAGAGCATTGCATTTTTCAAAAATAACGAACGGAGCATTCGATATTAGTTTTGCAGCAATGGATAGAATTTGGAAATTCGATGGTTCAATGACAACGATGCCGACCCCCGAAGCCATTAAAAAGTCGGTAGAAAAAGTAGGATTCGAGCATATAGAATTAAACAAAACTAATAGTACCATTTTCTTGAAGAAAAAAGGAATGAAAATTGGTTTTGGAGCGTTGGGAGAAGGTTACGCCGCCGACCGTTGCCGTGAAATGATGTTAGCAAAAGGTATTCAAGCAGGAATTGTAAATGCCTCTGGCGATATGAATTCTTGGGGTACACAACCAAATGGAAATCCTTGGAATATTGGCATTACCAATCCAATGAAAAAAGATACCGTTTTTGCGGTTGTGCCTTTAATAAAAAGTGCCGTCGTTACTTCTGGAAGTTATCAAAAATACGTGGTTTTTAATGGAAAACGGTATTCTCACATCATTAATCCTGTGACGGGATACCCCGCAAGTGGCTTGTGTAGTGTAACCGTATTGGGTAGTAGTGCTGAAAAAGCCAATGGTTTTAGTACCTCGATAATGGTCTTGGGCAAGGAAAAAGGATTGAAATTATTAAAAAAGTATCCAGATTATAGTGCAATTCTAATCACTGATTCGGGAAAAGTAATCACAACCCAAAATCTGGATATTAACTTATATCAATTAAAATAAAACGACTTTAATAGCAATCTGAAAGGATTTGAGCATGAGCTTGGTAATGACTAAGAGGTTGTCTGAGTTCATGCTCACAAATATGTTTAAGTATCTCCATTACATCTCTTTGCATCGCTAACGACCCACAAAGCATAATTACTCCGCCATTCTTTAAAATTTCTGCAAATTTGTCCGCATCTTTTTCTACTAAATCACCAACATATTGTTTTTCTATTTCTCTCGAAAAAGCAAATGCTGAGGTCGCAAGTTTTGCTTGTTTTGAAAATCCCTCCAATTGTGGTTTATAAAGCATCATTGAGTTAGAATCTCTAAAACCAGCATATAGATGACATTTCACATTTTTTCTACACTGACTAATCATTCCTAAAAATGGACCGATTCCTGTTCCATTACAAATCATAACCACTTCTTTGGCTTTTTTTGGAAAATGAAAATGGCTATTATTGATAATCCGTACTTTAATGTTTTCGCCAGTTTTTAATTCATGCAAATAACTTGAACCTAAGCCTTGAGGGTGTAATCTCACACTTAATTGGATACTGTTTTTATCGACCATACCGATGGAGTACAAACGCTCACGATGGTCATTGGCAGGGTATATGGCTAATAAGTCTCCTGATTTTATACTAACCCATTTTTTTGCTTGAAAACGTATTAAAAAAGTATCATAGTGATGCCCTGAAGTATTAGAGATAACAGATATTTTTTGAAATTTATTGGGCTGTTTTATTGGTGTTTTTCCTAAAATCAAAATACCTGATTGAGCAGACCAAGCCTCCGTCCAGCCTGAATATTCTTCGATAGATTTATCATTAACCGTATGAATGTCTAACAAAGGTTTTGCCCATGATTCATTACTCAACCAATCATGCAGTTCAAACGCATACTTACAAAAATCTGGATATGAATGAGAGCCAAAGCCAACAACAGAAATGTTAATGTCTTGGTTTTGAGGATGTTCCTTCAATAATTTCTTGAAATTGTTTGCATTTGATGGAGCTTCGCCAATACCATAAGTCGAACTAAAAACAATTAAATGTTCTGCTTCTGGGTAGGTTTGGTATTGATTTAATGAATCAATAAAAGATTTTTTTCCTTGCTTTAATAATTGTTGATGAAAGCCGTTGGCAAAATCCCAAGTACCTCCATTTTCAGAGCCAACTAATATAATGAACTGACTGTCAGTTGCTTTAAATTTATTTTTTGTCTTTTTGGCAACACGTTTATAAGTAATTGCAAATCCAGAATAGATAAAAAAGAGAATATTAATAGAAGCAATCGCCAAAATTAATGCCCAAAAAAGGTTGGTTCTTCCTGTGTGAAGCTCCAAACTAAGGGTTGTCATCATTTGGTAAAAAGGATACTTTTGTTCTGATAAAATCTCTCCCGTAATTTGATTAATCGCCAGTTCTCTATCTCGCAGTTTAAGGGTAAAATAATCTTCTGGGTCTTCGGAAAATGGAAATTCTATACTTCTGACTTCATCTAAAGTAATTTCTTTGAAAACCTTGAAATCTTGAAATGCTATTTGTGGAGAAGCATTTATTTTATCTAAATCAACCTCTAAATTTACCTTTGGCGAAGCAAATATTTCAAAGCGAACCAAAGATAAATAACTACCTGTAAGAGCAAGAATGAATATTGGAATTAGTATCCAACGACTCAAAACGACATGATAATACTGTGCAAAATTTTCTTTTGGGATTTTTTTGAAAAAATTGCGAATACCACTTTGTCTTTGAATCAGTAAAAGTGTTCCCGAAATAGTAATCAGCAGTAGTAAAAAAGCGGTAATTCCGACGAAAAAACGACCTAATTCATGTAAAAATAAGGAGCGATGCAAAGCGGTTACCCATTCAAAAAAAGGATTTTGAGCTTGAGATTCCCCTAAAAACTCCCCAGTTTTTGGATGAATATATGCGGAAGATATTTCTTTTGGAAAATCTGAACTTTTAGCGATGACTGTCTTAAAATTATCAACTTCTATTTCACTAATAGAAGGATATTTTTTTTTCCAGACTGAAAGACTTTGAGCTAATGTAATTTGGTCGAGCGACTCAAGATTTGGGCGTTTGTACTTTTCGACAGCAGGTTCAAAAGCAAGAATAATCCCAGTAATAGTGGCTAAGATTAGAAAAAGAAAAGAAGATACAGCCAACAATAAGTGGCTGTATCTCCAGATAGAAAGATTCATATTTTTGTATTAGTTAGGGCTAAATCTTACATAACGAATATAGCCTGTACCTTCATTTTTTGCAGATAAACTTTCGGTCGTCAATGGGATTTCTAAATCTTTGACATTATACGGTTTATCTTCAACGGCACTTTCAAATCGGATTTTATAGTTTGAATTAATTTTAGCATTTTCTATTTCAAGTACAACTACACTACGGTCGCCACCTGTGACAGATGCCCCCGTAATAGCACTAATATTACTTGGCTTTTTTGAAAATGCCTTGTGCCATTCTTTTAGGTCGGCATACCATTTTTTATCTGAACCCAAAACATATAACGTTTTGTTATAGCCGCCTTTAGCATCTACCAACGACACTACAATGTAAGCACCTTCGCCCATGTAGTTGGTCATTTGAATCATACATTTATACTTGGTAGTTCCTGTATTTTGTGCCTGTAACGTTTTAGAAAACCCCAACGACACTAATATGATCAGAATTAATAATTTTGTTAATTTTAGCATTTTACTATTTTAAAAAATTGATAGATACATTTGATTTTGTGAGTGTTTCATTCTCTGAAGCTAAGTCAAAAGCTGATTCTTTGAAATTAGTCACAACATTTTTTTCAGCACCAATTGATAATAAATATTTCAAAATGGTGTCGTCTTTAGCAATCATAGCGGCTTTATGTAGAGCGGTAATGCCCTCAGTATTTTTGGCATTAATGTCAATTCCAAGTGGTTGAAGACGCTTTAATAAGCCAATATCACTTTTCATAATTGCCAAATGATATAAGGTATTCCCATTTTTTTGTGGAGTAGTCGCCGCTAAACCTTTTTCTTGAAGCATTTTCAACTTATTGTCAAAATCTTCTGGCTTTGAAGCGTTTGGTCCTGGTCTTCCTTCTGCCCCTGCATAAGACTGAATAAGATAAGCCAGTACATTTTCGCCGTCTTTGTTTGTCATTTTTACATCAGCACCTTTATCCAACAAAAACTTAACAACTTCGGGTGAATTCCCTTTCAAAGCTAATGCAAGTGGCGTTTCTGATTTTTGATTACTTTGATTAATATTTTTAACCTTTGCCGAAAGTAATTCTAAAATCGCCAAATCTTTGTTTGAAGCTGCGGCATTCATAAAAACGGTATTTCCTTCGCTATCAGCTTGATTTACATCAACTCCTTTCGATAAAAAGTGTTCAATTATATCTTTCTGATTTGGTTTACGAACGATAAAATGAAGTACGTTTTCACCACTCTTAGAAGTAACAGTAGGTTTAATGTTCAAACTTTCAAGGTATTCAAAAACCTCAATAGTATTGGCAGGTCCTCTTCTACCTTGAGCCGCCATAATAATTGCATTATCCGAAACAGCAACTCCTTTTTGAATAAGTGCCTTCAACGTATTAACATTTCCACCTCTTGCCGCATAACTAAAAATCGTATTTCCATTTTTATCAACCGATTTTATATCAAGTCCTTTTGAAACAAAATAATTTGTTAAAGCAAGGTCTTTATCATTGGTAACTGCTAATAAAAGAACATTTGCTCCATCACGATTGACATCATTTTTAAGATTTGCACCACCTTTTACACATAATTCAACCCCTTGAATCGTTAATTGTCCACCCATAGCAGCAAAACAGAGTGGCGTAGTTTCATTTACATCCTGCACAGTGGCTTTTGCACCTTTGTTTATCAGTTCTTCCATGATTTCAACATTACCCTTAAAAGCCGCCCAGTGCAAATAAGTACGACCTTCATGAGTAAGTCTATTTACATCAGCTCCTGATTGCGACAAAAGAAATTTTATAGTTTCATTGGGTGCACCAGTATTAATAGCTATTGCAATGGCATCCATCATCATTCTGTTGAATTCCAATGGATTATTTCCTTTTGAAACTTCTGCCTTAACGACTTCAACGTTAGGTTGATTTTTCCAGAAGGACTGGTCTAAGAGGGTATTTTTTTGAGCTTTTACAGTAAAGCTAAATAAAGCAAATACTGCAATAAAAATTCTTTTCATACTGTATTTTATTTAATGAAATGTTATTAATGGTAAGATTTGAATTTCGATTTTCTATTAAACATTGTAAATGAATACATCTGCAAATAGTCCTTACCAATGATATATCTTGAAACGATTAAGTATTATTTTTATTTAGAATAAATATAAATAATACTGCAAATATAGGACTTAAAATGATTGACGAACAAATTATTAAGCCTATTTCCCAATAATTACTACGATTTTAAGCGTTAAAATCGATTGATTGAAGCCAAACTATCCGATACTCAATCAGATAAGTATTTTGCGATGTCCCTTCAATTTTTTCAAAGTAGCTTTCAATATAATAATTCAAAGATTTTATTGATTTATTGTACTGCCATTTCCTTAAGACTTTTATATTTTATTATTTCATTCAATTCATTTTTTAGAACAAAAGCTAATAGTTATAAAATAATAAGCCATAAAAATATAATTATTTAAAGTTTTATTAGACTATTTCGCTGTATGCCCTTGTTGCATTAAAAATTCATTATACATTTGTCAACTATTTATATTTAGTCTAAATAAATTTTGAATTTGAAAAGAATTGTAAAAAATCAAGTTGGCTACTTCTTGATTTCTAAGAAATATTGCCATTCACAAAACATGAAAATATATTTTTTTGCCATTTTAGTAATACTCATCTCGTTTGAAGGTTTTACACAAAAAGCAACCATTAGAGGTAAAGTTTATACCAAAGAAAATGGAGGAGTTAGTCACGCCAGTATAAGATTGATAACTGGGAACATCGCTACTTTGGCGGACAATAATGGTTTTTTTGTGTTAAAAAACATTCCATTTGGAAACCACGAACTTATCGTTTCATCGGTTGAAGTGGAAACGCAGACTTTGAAAATCAATGTGAATAAATCACAACTTGACTTACCAATCATCACCAAACCAAGAAGTTTTGATTTAGATGAAGTAAGTATCATCCAGAAATCTGAGAAAAAAGAAATTGAAACGAAAGGTTTTGCCGTCAATGTTATTGAAACGAAAGAGGTGGCTCAAAGAAATTTTCAAACCAACGAAATGTTAGACAGAACGGTTGGAATCAGGGTTAGGCAGAATGGTGGTTTGGGTTCGGCAGTAAATTATAATCTCAATGGAATGTCTGGAAACTCTGTCCGAATTTTTATTGATGGTATTCCGATTTCAACTTATGGCGAGTCGTTCAGTTTAAATAGTATTCCGCCAGCCTTAATTGAACGAATAGAAGTTTATAAAGGGGTAATTCCTGCTCATTTGGCAGATGATGCTTTGGGAGGAGCAATCAACGTTATTCTCAAAAAAGGAGGAATAAATAATTTGACTGCTTCAGTTTCTTATGGCTCTTTTAATACTTTTCAGACCAATTTCAATGCTTCGTATCGTTCAGAAAAAACAGGTTTTACGGTGAAAGCATCAGCGTTTCATAATTACTCAGATAATGATTATGAAGTTTGGGGAAAATTTGTGAGAAATATTCTTCCAAATGGTCGCTACGAATATGTAAGAGCCAAAAGATTTGATGATGCGTATCGCTCAACGGGTGGACAAATTCAGGTGGGTTTTACAAATGTGCGATGGGCTGACCAATTTCTAATCGGTTATAACGGTTCGGATGATTATAAAGAAATTCAACACGGCACTTATATGTCGATTCCCTATAAAGGTAGATTCACAGAGTCACAGGCGAATGTTTTTAGTCTAAATTATATCAAAAAAGATTTTTTGCTGAAAGGGTTGGAGTTTAACGTAAACGGAATGTACAGTCAGCGTGGACAGTTAGTGGTAGATACCGTAAAATGGAACTACAATTGGTACGGAGAAATAAGCGTAGGACTCAATGGAAATCCGATTTTAAGACCAACTGGAGCTCAACAGGCAGCCCCAACTATCAATAATATTGATAGAAATGTGAGTACGTTTAGAGCTGGTTTCAATTACGACATTCATCAAAATCATCGTTTGGTACTTAATCATATTTATTATGCGATTGATAGAACCGAACAAGATTTTATGCGTTCTGAGATTGAGCGAGAATTTATTGGAACTCGTAATTTGGAGAAAAATATCACCTCTGCTGCCTACGAATTGCGGGCTTTCGGCTCAAAACTAAAAAATAATATTTTTGCTAAATACTATCAACAAGGAATCGACCGCATGGATCCAGTGCTACGAATTGTTGATGGACAAAGTACAAAAACAGAAAATAGAACCAACAGTAATAAAACGGCTTTTGGATACGGAATAGCAACATCATTCGCCATTACGCCCAAATTTACGCTTTTAGTTTCAGCGGAAAAAGCGGTGCGTTTACCTTCAGAAAGTGAAGTGTTTGGAAGTCCTGGTGAGAATATTATTGAGAATTTTGGTATTCGTCCAGAAGTCAGTAATAATCTAAATGTTGGTTTGAACGCAGGCACTTTTTACAGAGGAAAACATAAATATTCATTCACAATTTCGGGTTTTATTCGGGACACCCGTGACAAAATAACGCAGAGAATCAACCCAAGAGTCAATGATGCACTTCAAACCAATCCTTACGAAAATATAGGTAAAAACAAGTCAATCGGTTTTGAGTCAGATTTTCGCTATACGTATGATAACAATCTGACCGTAGGTTTTAATATGTCTAAATTCAATTCGGTTTTCAATGTGCAATTTGATGAAAATGGAAGAGAATTTCCTTACTACAATAAGCAACTTCCCAACGAACCTTACTGGACTGCCAATACCAATATTCAATACACGATTAAAAACTTGTTCTTGAAAAATTCGGCGTTAAATCTTTATTACAGTTTCCGTTTTGTAGAACGTTTTTATACTTCTTGGCTCGAAATTGAAGACTTCCGAACCCCACGTCAGTATATTCAAGACCTTGGGATAAGTTATGCTTTCCCCAATAAAAAATTTGTGCTAACTGCCGATGCTAAAAATATCTTCGACCGACAAGCCTACGACAATTTTGCGGTGCAAAAACCTGGACGTGCCTTTTATTTAAAACTTAATTACATAATCAATAAATTTTAATCAATAATTTATATAAAAATGAAAAACCAATTTAAAAGTTTACTATTTATAGCTACGGTAATTTCTACTTTAACGAGCTGCGAGAAGGTTGATTCTACTGATAATATTGACCCAGTGACAAATCAGAGCCGATGGATTACTGTGGCTGGAGCTTTGATGGGAACAACAGCAGGTGATGGAAATGGCGGAACAGTGGTGTATTCAGTAAGTAAAGAAGATGCCAGAAATCCAAATGTATCTATCAGTGTGTATGACAAAGGGTTTCCTGTAAAATCTACCAGAACAGCACGTTTACAATCATCAGAAGATGGAAATACGCTTTTTAATATTGCCTATTCGGGCGATAATGGTGGCGAATTTGCTCGTTATAAAGTAAGCGGAGCAGGAAGTTTTACGCAGGAGGATGTAACCGTAAATATCTCACAATATGCAACAGTAACCCCACGTTGGTCAAAGTTATTTGATGGCGATAAAACGGGTATCGCTCTTAATGTGGCAAATATCGCTGCCAATAATGCTACCGATAAAACAAAAGCTTTTCAATATTATAGAGGTACAGCAACTGTACTTTCGCTTGATTTACAAAAAGTTTTGATTAATGGCTATAAACAATACCAAATACCATTGTCGGCAGATGAAGAATTGAAGGGTCACTGTTTTTTCCGTTTTGATGCTCCATTGCTTAATAAAGCTCAAAATAAACTGGTTCTTGGAACATGGATGCGTAAATATAACCCAGCTACGGGTCTTACCGAAAGTACATTCGACCGTTTAGGCACAAAATCGGTAATTGTTGATTATCCATCGCTCGAAAACCCAAAAGTAATAACATCGACGATAAGTAATGGTGATAATAGTGGTTATCGTAGTCCGAATGCTTTTGTATCAGAAGATGGAAACATTTATCAAGCTACTCAACGTGATAGTAAAGGCTCTCATATTTTGCGTATTAACTCAAATAATGAGTATGACAATTCGTATGTATTTAGCTTGGATGCGGCTCTTGGCGTAAAAGGCGTTTATGTTGATAGTTGGAGATACGCAGGTAACGGCATTGCTTATGTACTTTATACGCACGAAGGCACAACACAAGGATACATTGCTCGTTTGGACTTGAATGCAAAAACAGCAATTAAAGAAAGTATTGAGTACGACGCAGCACTAAACTTTGGTCAATATCAAGGTATTTTAGTAAGCGGTGATGAAGTTTTTGTGGCAGTAACACCAGTAGGAAAAGACGGAAATATCTATATTTTCAATAAAAGAACTGGTACTTTCACGAAAGGTGCAAAATTGGTAAATAAGGCAGGGAATCATTATATAGGTATTTTTTAGGATTATATTCCTCATGAAAGAATAATTTTTTTTCCACCTAAAATCAAAACCCTACTGATGAAGTGATTAAGATAAGCAACTGTTTTAATCACTCATGAGTAGGGTTTTAGTTGTAATATATTATTGCCCTTGTTGAAATAAATTTTCAGTCAGATTTAACTTTTGGAATTATGTAAAGGGACAAAATAAGACATTATTTCAAAATTCCATAAACTATTGATAATCAGGATTATGGTAATCGTAATCTTGAATAACTAACGCAAGATTTACAAGTATAGAAATAGCCTAAGTTCTTGAGTAAAGTTGAATAATTAAACATCTATGATAGTATTTTACTCACTGTTTTTATCAATTAGTTGCACCATATTTTTATTAAATGATGGAAGTTGAGTGTCTAAGGATGCAAAAAAATCTAAGTCAGCTTTTTCTACTTCAATGATGGCTTTTTGCAAAATAATTTCACCACTTGATGTTAATTTTATCGTTTTAGCTCGTGTATCTTTTTCATGTTCTTGTCTTGTTATAAACCCTTTTTCTTGTAACGTTCGCAACACCTTTGAAACCATCATTCTGTCTGCATTACTTTGTACGGCAATATCAACTTGGGTTACTGAATTGTTATTTTTTGAAAGCCAACCTAATGCCGCCAACAATACAAATTGCGTTTGCGTTAAGTCTAAAGGGTCTAAAACCCGTTTTTGTTTACGTTGCCATAGCATAGTGAGTTGTCCGAGTAAATATCCTGGACTATCGTTTGGACTTTTAAAATGGAATTCAATTTCTTGAGACATAATGATATTAAAGCATTAGTGATGCCATTAAAACAAAATCGAGTGTTTTTCTTCAAAGTTACCCAAACAGAAATGATAGCCCAACTTTTTGGTTTCAATAAAATTCTAATCGTTATGTTCAGCATAATTTTAAAGACCACAACACGCCAAAGTTTCGTTTCCCTACTCTTCTTTTTAATAGTTTCAAATGGTTTTCCAATTCCTCAAAGTTAGCTTAAACCGTTTCTAAAAATGTAATGACATAACCATCGGGGTCTTTTACTATCAATGTTTTCCCAAAAGGGGTATGATTGATTGTTCCTAAAATAGTTACTCCTTTTTCGGTCAATTGGCTTTGTAATTGTTCTATTTTTTCATCAATAGCAAACCAAAGTGAAGCACCAATACCGAGTTCTTTACCGTCTATATTCCCAATTGGTGTTCTTATGGCAAAACTTGCTTCACCTTTATTGAATTTAAAAACACAAGCATATTGATTACTCATTTCGGATAATTCAAATCCTAATTTGGTTGTGTAAAATGCCTTTGATACTTCCAAATCTCTTACTTGAAGAGAAGCAAAATCTAATTTTCTCATGGTATATTTTTTTGTTGTCACAAATATAATATACACGACAACAAAAAGAATGCTTTTCTCCATTTTATTTATTAAACAACATATTTCGTTTGTATTATCAGGTACAACATACCACTAAATTTGATATTGAACCTGTTTATTTTATCCAATCATAAAAAATCAGATAAGTAAAGGTTACATTTTGCCAATGAGCTTCGACTTAAAGGTAAAATGGAAAATGAAAAAAATAATTTTATTCTTTTGTGTAATATTTGAGAGTTTTGCTCAAGAAAAAACCGCTGAAGCATTTAAAAAAGGTAACTATGAACGCTTAATTGTGGACGGAAAACTTGATGAACAGTTGTGGAAAAGAGCAAAAACAATTTCAGGATTTATACAGCATTTTCCAGAAGATAAGGTTTCCGCCAATCAGCATACAATGGTTTGGATGGTTTATGATGACAAAAATTTATATTTTGCCGCAAAATGCTACGATACGAAGGACGGCGAGTTTATAACGAGTTCACTCCGAAGAGATTTTAAAGGAAAATCTGATAAATTTGAAGTTTACATTGACCCGTATGGAGAGGGAAATAATGGTTATTTTTTTGGAGTTACTCCACTTGGGGTAGAAAGAGAAGGACTGATTACGGAGGGTTCAGAAGTTGATTCTCGGTGGGATTGTGTCTGGGAATCAGCAACAAAACGGCAAAAAGGTTATTGGACAGTTGAAATGAAAATCCCTTTTCATACCCTTAATTATCGAAATTATAATGACGCTTGGAAGGTTAATTTTGTTCGATATGATTATAAAAATAGTGAAATATCATCGTCGGTGGGTATTCCCAGAAATTACGACATACACAATTTGGCCAATACACAACCGCTAAAGTTTAAGGGGAAACTGTCAACTTCAAATACTCATTTTAATGTAAGTCCTTACATTAGTGGTGGTCTTGAAAAAATAGAAAACTCAGATACAAAACTACTATCAAGAATCGGTATTGACTCAAAAATTAGAATTGGCTCAGCGTTAAATTTGGATTTAACTATCAATCCTGATTTTTCACAGGTAGAAGTTGATAGGCAAATTACGAATCTTAGTCGATTCGAGATTCAGTTTGAAGAACGGAGACAGTTTTTTATTGAGAATAACGACCTTTTCGGGAATTTCGGTTTCAACGATGTAAATCCTTTTTTTTCAAGACGTGTCGGAGTTGGACGTGACCCATTTACCCAGCAATTTAAACAGCAACCTATTTTATTTGGAGCAAGATTGAGTGGTAAAATAGATGATGATACCCGAATTGGGGTCATGACATTACAAACGGCAGAGCTGCCAGATGAAAAAATTGCCTCTCAGAATTATTCAGTTTTTACCATTCAACGAAAGGTTCAAGAACGCTCTAATGTATCGTTCATGTTTGCCAATCGTAACAGATTTGAGAGTGATTTGACAACCATCGCCGACCGTCAAGAAGCGGAATATAATCGTGTAATTGGGGTTGATTATAATTTAATCACTGATAAAGATAAATGGAGAGGAAAAGCATTTGTACATCATCTATTTCGTCCAGATAGGGAAGGAGGCGGTTGGTCTCAGGGAGGACAAGTAGGTTTTAATTCAAAGTATTTTGAAGGAGATTGGAAGCATGAAATAGTAGGGAAAAATTACCGTCCTGATTTTGGATTTGTGAGGCTTACAGACTATTATCAATATACGCCTCAATTAAAAGGAAACTATTATTTTGGAAAAAAATTCCCTATCAATAAAATCTCTTATGGTATTGGTATTAGATTGTTAAATAACCTCACGACCAATAAATTATATGAAAAAGAATTGGAACATAAAGTATATCTAAAACTACAAAATACAGCAAATTTATCCGTTTATTATATCCAAAATTACGTTTATCTTTTTGAAGCATTTGACCCGACCAACACAAAATCTACTAAACTTCCAATCGGTGATTATTATTTTAATTATTTTAGAATTAAGTATGAATCAGACAAACGAAAAGAAATAAATGGAAGTGCTTATGTGAAATTTGGGGATTATTTCAGTGGAAAAATTACTTCATTTAATGGACATTTGGTCAAACGTTTTCAACCAAATGGAGAACTTGGTCTTGAAATAAACGTCAATCATATTAAAATGCCAGAGCCGTATGCTTCCAGAACTTTATGGCTGATTGGACCAAATTTAGACTGGGCATTTAACAAGAATA
Organism: Arcicella sp. LKC2W; assembly: GCF_034931005.1. NCBI lineage: Bacteria > Pseudomonadati > Bacteroidota > Cytophagia > Cytophagales > Flectobacillaceae > Arcicella > Arcicella sp. LKC2W. The sequence goes on along the minus strand of NZ_JAYGIN010000033.1, from coordinate 9,086 downwards.
TGTTTTTGAAAACCGTAATTCAGTACAATAGCCAAATTGAAAATATCAACACAAATATTCGATTTCAGTGGCGTTATAAACCAATGTCAGATTTTTATCTTGTCTTTACCAATAATTACAGTGATGATTTAAGATTCAGAAATGTTGGTTTGATTTTTAAAGTGAATTATTGGATAGGTTAAAATTTTGGTATGTGTTTGAATTATCGAAATAAGTGATATTTTTAATGGTTGTAACCCCAAATGGAGGCTTAACCACAAATTTAATAGAAAAAAATATGAGGGAGTTTAGTTCAGATTCTGACGTTTTGGAGGCACTACTTTCAACACAAAATAGTAACAGTGCCATTTCATTTCTTTACAAAAATAACTACTATATTCTCGAAAATTTAGTGCTTAAAAACGGCGGAAATAAAATGGACGCCGAAGATGTCATTCAAGAAACAATGATAACTTTTATTGAAATGGTGAGGTCAGGAAAATTTAGAGGAGACTCTGCCATAAAATCAATATTATATGCCATTAGCAAGAATATTTGGATAACAAAATTTAGAAAAACTACCCAAGATAATAAACGAATAGAAGGCTATATTCTTGAAAATGAGTCGTTTGAAAGTGATATAACAGAGCAAATACAAAAGACCGAAGCCAATAAAATTATTGGACAAGTTTTTGATAAAATTGGAGATTCATGTAAAAAAATTCTTACTTTTTATTATTATGATAATCTCAGTTTTAAAGAAATTTTGGGTAAAACGGACTATGAAAATGAGCAGGTAATACGAAATAAAAAATATAAATGTATGAAGAGTTTGATGGATATATTAGAAAGTTCGCCCAGTTTATCTTCATCGTTTAAATCATCATTGTTTAATCAAAAATAAAAATGAATACCGAAGAATTAGAAAAAATAGAATCGTTCGTGAATGATTCGCTCACGCTGGAAGATAAAATGTCTTTCCAGCGTGAGATGTCTGAAAATTCAGAATTATTAGAGAAAATTCAGAAATTCATCTCCGCCAAAGATGTTATTATAGCCGCCAACCTCAGAAAAGAGGTTGCCAATATTCATCAAAAATTCATGCAGGAAGATTATCAGGAGCAAGTCACCCCTCCAAAACCTATAATCAGAAAGCTATTTTGGAATAACGTTACCAAAATCGCAGCATCAATGATGATGATTATAGGATTGTGGGTCATTTATCAAGTCAGTATCTTAAGTGCTGAATCAATCATTACGGATTCTCAAATTGAGTACACATCTTCTACTTTTAGAGGCGAAAAATCAAATCTTGGTCATATTCGGGGACTTTACAGAAACAAAAATTATACTCAAATGCTTAAAACCCTACAAAATGAAAGTTCTCCGAATGCCGAAATGATATTTCTAAAAGCAATGGCAAACTTTAAAATGAAAAATTATCAACTCGCCATCAATGAGTTTGGGCAATTAAGAAAGGCAAATGCAAAAACATCTGAACCAAGTTTTGTCCATGAATTAACTTATTATGAAGCTCTATCATTGGTTGGCAACAAAAATTATGATTTAGCAATTGAAAAACTTGAAAAAATTAAAGCTGACCCTAATAATCCTTACCATGTAGGAGTTTCGGAATGGCAATTGTTTAAATTAAAACTGTTAAACTGATAAATAATCGTGTATAATTAACCTACGGAACTATCTACAATTTGTCGCAGAATAAAATTAGACCACAGATTGTACTGATTCAACGGATTTACACGGATAAATTTAAAGATAAATCAGTGTAAATCTGTTTTATCTGTTCTATCCGTGGTCTAATTTTGTCTTCCGACAAATTGTAGATAATTCCGTTAACCTATGTACGATTGTAATGTAATGGTCTGATTAATAGTAATTTAAAAAATTAAATCCTAACCCATATTTCATATTACCTACCACTATAATTTGGCCGATACGAAATGTGTCGGCTTTTTTTATGGAATCAGTTTAAGATTTTTTTTGATAATTATTAAAAAAAAATCTCAAAGTAGGTTACAAAAAGATTGATAGCTTCAACTAATAATCAAAAAACAACGAAACTTAAATATTCATCATTATGAAATCAAGAATCAAGAAATCATATATTTGTAGCGATGTAAATGATTATCAAATCAATCTGAATTTGATAAAATCTCATATTCCCACAGTAGGAGACATTGCTATTTTTGAAGTTTTGAATATTGGCAAACACTCGACTATTCAGGGAGAATCAACGAGAAATGAAAAAATTATGGTTGGCGACCATATAATGGCGGCTTTTGGTCATCGGTATGCTACTGCTCAATTTGAAGGTTATGTGCCAGACAAAATACAAACAGAGTTTCATATTTTGGGTGCTGGTGGCGTAATAGGTGAAGTTAAATCGACCAACGATAAATTTAAAGATGGTGGGCCAACTCGTCTGCGTATAATTGGCTACGTTACAGATTCTGAAAATAAGATTATCAACACGAAAACTATCCACAGTTCGCAAATGTTAACATTCACGGGAAGTGCGGCTACTCAAACAAAAGTTGTTTTGTCGATTGGGTCTTCGATGGATAGTGGAAAAACTACAACGGCGGCTTATGTCGTTCATAGTTTAATAAAACAGGGTAAAACAGTAGCATTTATCAAAATAACAGGCACAGCTTATACAAAAGATGCCGACTTAGCTTATGATTTAGGGGCAAGTATATCCATAGATTTTAGTAAACTGGGTTTTCCATCAACTTATATGTGTTCGGAAAATGAACTATTGAATTTGTACGAAACACTTTTAGAAAAAACATTATTATGCGAACCAGACTATGTTATCATGGAAATTGCCGATGGCATTTACCAGAGAGAAACACGCTTACTGCTTCAGAATGAGGCTTTTGTAAATAGTGTCTCGGAAGTGATTTTTTCTGCCAATGATAGTATGGCTGCCGTATGTGGCGTACAAACCTTGAGAAGTTGGGGGATTCAACCTTTTGCTCTTTGTGGAATGTTTACTACTTCCCCTTTATTGATTGAAGAAGTTGAGGCACTCGTTGAAACCCCAATATATTCCTTGAAGGGTTGGGATAAAGAAGGGGCAACAGAGCTAATCACTTATTCAGGAATCAATAAGAGCAGAAGGGTTGAATCATCTCAATTATTTTTAGAAGTGGCATAAAAGCATATTCATCAACTCATGAGAAACCTTCGGTTTTATCGGTTATTCATCCTTGAAAATAAACTATTTTGCATTGCCTTCGTCATCATCGGAATTCTCAATAATATTACCAATTTATTAATTCCGATATCGGTAGGAAGGTTTTATGAATTAATGTTTCATGGGCAGTCCAACAAAGGTTTTATTTTGGATGCTTTGCAGTTAAATTTTGGCAAAAGTTTTGATTCATTTATATTTTGTTTTCTTTTAATGATAATTTTGAAAGCGATTTTTGAGTTTACACACAAGCTATTAAAAGATAGAATCGAAGAAAAATTTATTTCAAATATTAGGTCGTTTACCTTTAAACAACAAATAGATGCTCAGTATATCCTGCATCAAAAAAAAGCAACGGCTAAGTATTTAAGTAGATTTTCATCCGACTTTGGCAGTATGAAGAAAGGACTTTCGGTGGGTATTTTAATATTCTTTGCAGATGTCGTATTTAGTATTTTTGCCATTATATTTTTAATAAATATCAACTCAACTCTCACTTTAATATCAGTTTTGGGCTTAGTTGTACATATTATTAGTCTTAGTTCGCTTGAGTCTAAAAGAAAAGCATTACTCTTGGAAAGACAAGATTCTAAAGCCGCTTATCTCAATTTTGTATCAGAAAGGTTTCATAGCTTTTCGACGATTAAAATCTTTGAGAGAAGCCGAATTGAAACAAAACGTTTTGAGAAAAAGGCAGACATAATGAGTGCTTCTTTTTTAAATTATTCATTTATTAGGAGTCTTGAAAATGCACTTATTCCCACAGGTATTTACTTGATAATCTGTATTTTATTGTTTAGTATCTTTAAACTTTCAGATACTTCAGATTCTATATTTGATGGAACATCTTCCATTGCGTTCATATTACTTATTTTTTCAATAAGACCGATTTTGAAACGTTTTTTGAAAGTAAGGGTTCACTGGAAAAATGCTGAATTATCGATACAAAAAAGTTTGAGTTTAGAAACGAGTAGGATGGAGGTGCCAAAACTTAATTTCTGTGACGGCACCATCAGTTTTACTTCTGTTTGCTTTGGCTATGATAGCTCAAAAAGAGTATTGAATAATCTATCTTTTGAAGCAAGAAAAAATCAGATTACTCGTATTTGCGGTAATTCGTGTACTGGAAAAACAACCGTTTATCGACTGATAACAAAATTATTTTCGCCTCAACATGGCAAAATATGTATTGATGGACAAGATATTCAATGTGTTTCGGGCGTTAGGAAATATATTGGGGTTGTTTCGGAAGAATTTCCATTTGTTGGAAGGGATATTTTTGAAGCAATCACAGAATCAAAAAGTGAAGATAGCAGACAAAAGGCATTCGCCATTTTGAAAAACCTTTGTCAAACTTTTCAGCTCAAACAACCGCTTTTGCTTCATCAACTGCTCATCAATGGAGGAAGTAATTTGTCACAAACGGAGAAAAAAGTTTTAATTTTTGCCAGAGCAATTTTAAGCGAAAAACCAATTTTACTATTTGATGAACCCTTTGCAGGAATGAGTGACCATACTACGCACTTTTTAGGACTTTATATCAATGAATTAAAACGAAATAGAACTATTTTAGTCATATCCTCCAGAAATTGTCATACCATTGAATATGATAAAATTGTGGATTTAGACAGATTATTACCTCAATTTGATGTACCCATTTTTGAAAACCGTTTTAATTTTCAGTAATAAATCTCCGTTTTTTAGTCTAAATTTTAGTAAAACCCCAAAGTATATCACTAACACACCAATAATTAATATCAAACTATTCCAACTAATCGACTTGCTGGGAACACCAACTAAAATAAGGTGTCCCCAATAAGTTGGTGAGTGGTATTGAGCCATTTTTGGGTCTTGTAATAAATCAATTTTTGCTTTTTGAAGAGACTCCGCTACCGAATCTCCATCTCCAAGATATTCATAAAAATGTTCTGAGATATATGCGGTTGCCTCATCTTCTGCTTTCCAGAGAGAGGTAATAATATTGGTACATCCCGACAAAGAGAATGCTCTTGTTAAACTCATAACACCCTCATTTTTAGCTTTTTTACCTGCCGAAGTTTCACAGGCACTCAAAAAAAGCAATTCGGTATGATGTAAATTTAACAATTTTATTTCTTCTGAATAAAGTCTGGTATTTACAGTATCGTTTGGGGTAGGATAGAATGAAATGTAAGATTTTTCAGGAATTAAGTTGTCCGCCCGAGCGTGAGTAGATAAATGGATAATAGAATATTGGGCAGATTTGGTAATAAATGATTGTTTAGTGGCATTTTTATCAATAATTTTTTCTCCCTCCAAAGTATTGATTTCTTTCACCGAAGCAGGTAAAAAACCGTCCAAGGTTTCATTGGCAAAAGGTGCATAAATCAATAATTTATCAAAATCAACTGGTTTTTGTTTGGCATTATTTAGTAGAATATCAGCAGAATATTCATAGCACATTCTCCATTTTTTAATGATAAATTCTTCTTTAGCATCCAACAAAATCTCAAATGGAAGTCTCACCGTTTCATAATGTGGAATAATAATAATTTCATCAATTGCTTCAAGGTGCCGTTCAATAGGTTTAATCAGTTTATAGAACAAAAGCTGGCATTGTGATGTCCCCGAAAAAGTCTTTCCATAAAGATTATCCGAAATTTTCTCATTAATTAAATTAATCAAGAAATCAATCTGCGTTGCATCTCCCAAATCTTTATACTGTAAACCAGTGGTGGTTAGCAAAAATAAATGATATTTTTCTCTGGCTTTATAGACAGATAAAATCACCCTTTTATTACTGATATACTGTTTTTTCAAATCTTCAATATTCCATTTTTTTACATTATTTTGTTTGGTTTCAAACTCATTAATTGTGTTTTGAATCCGAGATAATTTTACTTCAATATCATTGAGTTCATGTTTTTTAGTGGTATCATCAGCAACGTTGTAGTTGGCAGAAATTAGTAATTTAGATTTTGAAATTCTCAAAAAACGTTCTTGCATTAACAAAGAGTCTGGAATGACAGATTGATTCTTGAACGTATTTTCATTTAGGTTTATACCCAAAATACATGATTTACTTCTTTCAGACAGTATGAAGGCTGATTCTAATAATTTAACCTCTTGAAATGTTTGGTTCCCATCCATCAATAAGTTAAAATAGGTATCAAAAAATGGGTTGATTTTCTCCGATAAAAAAACTCTTGCTTCTTCGTTATCATATTGTTTTAAAAGGTAGTTTATCAATTGAAAAGTTGCTTCGTATGAATTGATGGAAGCATCAAAATACGCTCTACTTTTTTTCTTTGTATAATACATCTCTCTAAAGCAATCACCTTTAGCCATCAGCGTTCTAAGCAGTAAAGCATTATTGATGTTAGAGGAGAAATTGGTTGGATTGCTAAAGATATTATCCCTTTTTGCATTAGAGTCTAAATGATGAATGGCTCGTTGATAATAATAAAGAGCTTCTCCCCATTTTTTATTGAGCATAGAAATATCTCCTAATATTTTGTATGTATTGCCTAATTCTACCACTTTATCAATTTCATTGCTTTTGGGATTAATCAATTGCATCGAAATGGCATTTTTTAGGTGAAATTGAGCCTTAGTATAGTTTTTTTGCATAAAAAACACCTGCCCTAATCTATTTTGAAAAGCAACTTTGGTTTCAATGTCATCTATACCACGTACTTTTTGTAAAAGTATTAGTGCCTTTTCTGGTTTATTTAAACCCAAATAAGTGGTTGCAATATTGATTAAAATTCTGTTTTCTCCAGGTATTTTATTGATAATAGATTCGTATATTTTTAATGCTTCTTGATGCCTCCCAAGTTGCCTTAATGAAGTAGCAATGTTACTTTTTACTGCAAAATTATCATTGTTGATTCCCTTATTTCTTAAAATACTTTGAGCTTTATCATAATAATTGATGCTTTGGCGATAGTTTCCACTTTCAAAATACAAAACACCTAACGTATTAAATAAAGATTCGGCGTGTTTTATCTTTGGATACTTGGTATATAGTTTTTCGGCTTGGCTGAGGTAAAAATAGCAAGAGTCAAAATGATTCACGTAATACTGAATCACTCCTGAATAGACATAAGGCTCAAATAGTAATGAATCATGAAGCGAATATTTTTTAGCAACGGCGATAGAATTTTGATAGTAAAATAAAGACTCTTTGAAGCGAGAATAAGTCTGGTGTAAAATGCCTATTTTTTTGAAGGTATCATATCTCTTATAAGCATTATTACGATTATTAGGGGAGTTTAAGATTGATTTTTCAAAGAATTCAATTGCTTGATTATCCGTTTTTTCGGTTGGGTTGTCCGAGTTAAAATAAGAATTCCCGACTTCGTATGATGTATTATCGAAGTCAGGAATTCGTGTTTGGGTAAATCCAATATATAGCATTAATAAACTGAATATCGTTAGCAAAAGAGACTTCATCAAAATAATTTAGTTGAAAGTTGAAGTCAATTTATTACTTTTTTCAATAATAACCTATTACGATAATATCTGGTGGTCGGGGTTTGCTATACTTAAATCTCGCATTTCTATTAGTGCTAAACGAGTTAACCATCAAAGCATTATTTTTATCTGCTATCTGATTCAATAAAGATTGTGGAATAGCTCCCAATGTTTGAAAATAGTGAATTTTTACATCAATAAAGTTCAGAGCTTTTTGACTATTGTCATTAAGTCGATAATAAATCCTAAATAATTTAGATGTTCCGTTTGCTGGATTTATACCCAAAGCTCCATTTTGAATACTCTTTTTTAAATCAATTTTTCCCGTAACTTTATCAATATCAACTCCTTGAAGAATAACTTCCTGACCTGTTGGCGGTTCATCACCCGTTCCGTCTCCATCATCATCATCATTTCCATCATCAAACTCACATTCATTATCATCGTCGTCATCCTCATCATCATCTGAACATGGTAATACTGAATTAAGTCCTCTGTAATTAGGACTCGCAATTTCATCATTATTATCAAGGTTATAAATTTTACTGAGGTAATCAACACCAGATATAGTGATAAATTTAAAACAAGTATCAGTGGTGTTTGCAGGAACGAAATAAACTTTATATCTCAAACCAGCCTCACTCATTGTAACATTTATAACACCCGTTGAAGGATTAATAGATAGACCCTCGGGAAATCCTCCGTATGTGCCATTTTGTGAATTTGAGGGAGAAACTATAAAATCAGTTGCTTGGTTGGATTTAAAGAACAAAGTATCAGAATAACCAAAATTGCTACAATTTGTGTTTATTCTCTCAAGGCTATTTTGGGGTACGATTTTTTCTTCTTTGAGGGTACACGAAGTAATAAATTTAATGGAAAGTAGTAGTAAAAGTAAAGCAAAGGGTTGGGGGCAAAGATTAAGTATCTTTTTCATTTTTTGAAGGGATTAATTATTTAACCTGTTTACAACGATAATTAGTCTATCCTGTTTATGAAAACGTAACCTAATTTTTTGTTTTTTTTAATAAATTACTTAAATACACTGTTTAATAGAGCAATTTTTTAAATTCCTTTGTTTGTATTGTTGGAAATAATGCGACAGTGAAATTGTTTGAACTTTTCCTTTTTGGTTGAATAGAGGTTTATCTAAAATATACATTCATTAACCATCACAATTAAAAATATGTCTTTTTGCTTGCGAGGGGTAAGTTCCTACTTTATTATGACAGAAGAAATACTTTATAATCTTTTCTGCCAATATTTTATAATACCCAATAAAAATGAATAGAATAAAATTTGATTAAAATAACAGAAATATAAAATCATGAAACACGATTTATGTGCGATTTTAAGTTTTAGATTTTGTTTGGCTTAGATTTTATAAAACCTCTCATTTTTGTGGAACGCAATGATATAATTTTGATGAACATCA